>CADBFE010000062.1 GCA_902793845.1 uncultured Lachnospiraceae bacterium
ACGAGATCATCCGGTACATAGAAGAAAACTTTGGCGGGTCTGTGCTGCTGATGGGCGGACTGTCCCTTGGTGGTCAGATACTGCTGGAAATCCTGTCAAAGAGAAGTGATATATGCCGCCATGCCATTATTGAAAGTGCCATGGTAATACCATCGAAAATCACCCATGCACTGATAAAGCCTGCTTTCGGTACCAGCTACGGGCTGATAAAATACAGATGGTTTTCAAGGCTTCAGTTTAAATCCCTTCATATGAATAAAGAATTGTTTGACGATTATTACCGAGATACATGTGCCATAAATAAAGAGGATATGATTTCGTTTCTCCGGGCAAATACCGGGTATGAGCTGAAAGAATCCATAAAAGACTGTCACGCAAAAATACATATTTATATTGGCGGTAAGGAAAATAAAGGAAATAAAGGAACCAAAGACTCGGCTGTCAGGATTCAAGAGTCTGTACCCGAAGCCGATATAACTGTATTACCAGGCCTTTATCATGGCGAATTTTCCATTAACCATCCGGATGAGTATGTACAAAAAATAGATGACATTCTGAGAAGGCATGCCAAATGATTTAATGACAGATGATCAGGATGTTCACATTTTGTTAATGGTGCCTGTGTCACCAGCTGTTTGAATGGAAATATGTGGAATCAAGTTCAAACTACCCGAGCTATGATCGGATATAACCAGACAGGCTTTCAAACGCAAATAAATAACTTAATATACTTAACAAAAAAGCTCTCTCTGCGAACAACTTCACTGAGAGAGCTTTTATAGTTTTAATTAATTATGTCAGGAATCACAGAAATTTATTCCTTTTCAGCGAGCTTTGCTTCCAATTCAGCAATGCGTTTTGCCATATCATTAATTGTCTCTTTACTCTGCTGAATAATCTCTTTATCCTGCCGAATAATCTCGTCTTTCTGCTCTAATTTTCTATTAAGCGCCCGCTGACGTTTCTCATAATCCTCTCTCGCCCAGCACTCATAACGAATACGATCATCTTCGGAAATCTGATATATAGTTGTGGCTGCATCATCAATTGCTTCATACTGCTTTGCTAACATCTTGATATCCTCCCATGTCTGTGCTTTAAATAACCTTGCCCATTTGTCTATATTGTAAGCCTTATCCGTATCTGTAGCAAGATGGATATTGGTTAAATCAAGGGTCCCGACGGTAAATTTATCATTATAAATATAATGATTATCTACCTCAGATAACATATATCTTGAATAGAATTTGGGATGCTCATCAAATGGCGTAAAATCAAGTATTCCAATCTGATAAACCGGCATCACTTCATCATAATCATCCCCTTTATTTAAACTTGAATAATTACGACATGCATAATAAGTAGAACGTTCCGGCCAATTTTCCTCATTAACCACCTGCATTTCCAGATTAATCAGTTCACCATTATTAAAGCTGACATTAACATCAAGAAAAACGGATTTCTCATCCATCTTCTCCCCGAGAATAATCGGATTTTCAATACGAACATTTATAACCTTATCCGTTGATACAAAAAGTAATGAACATATTAGTTCCTTTAAAACACGCTGATTTTTCTGCAACAATGCTTTAAATAAATAATCATTTGTCATCCTAATAGGCACTGGGCCTGTTGCATTTTTATAAATGGATTTTTCATCAAACATAAAAAAGCCTCCTAAAAATAAATGTTTATTAATTCTCAAAAAACAACGCAAAAAAACTTACACGCTAAACGCCTGTAATAATATATACTCCTATGGGAAACTTAGGGGATATCCCCTGATTTCTACCTTCTTAATAATAGAAGGAGACTTTTTCAGACAATTTCAAATTATCAGATATAGTTCAGAAAGTCAATTGTTCAGAAAGTCAATTGAAAGGCGTTTTTGTTTACAATGTGCGTATGACATTCTGTCCCGGACAATAAACGGTGCGTATTTAGCATACGACGAAATCCACTGCTTACATCCCCTTATGATTTGAGGCAGGGCTGCGAGACAGTCGCTTTTACGGCTCGCATGTCTCAAATCATTAGAGGGATGTTGGCAGTTAGTTTGGCGTATGCGTTGCACCGGTCCAGGACAGAATTCATACGCACATATAAACAACAAAAAAGCGAAGACTCTACATCTTCGCCCTTCTCTCTTCATCAACCTTTATCCACTCATCCAGCGTCAACGGCACATAATCCGAAAACATACAGAGCTGTCCTTAATCATCCTCTTTCTGCTCCTCGTCTCTTTAATGAAGTCATTCACAATAATCTCATCATAAGTATTATGTACATGACCGTAGAGCATATATGTAATAGGATTGTTGTCTTTACCAAATCTGTACTGGCCTTTGTAGCACATTATTGGATAGTGGGACAGTATCACTTTTCTCCCGTTATCCTTGGCCTCCCAGTAGTCTTTAATCCATATGAAATGACTCTGATTAAACTTCCTGTCCTGAAGGTATTTGTCATGATTACCTACAATGAGAAACTTCCTACCATTAAGTCTTGCGAGAATCTCATTGGTCTCAGTTCCCTTACCTATGGAGAAGTCCCCGAGTATCATGACCTCGTCTCCGGGTCGAACTCTGCTGTTCCATTTATTAATCATGTATTCGTGCATTTCCTCAAGAGAAGCAAACCCCCGGTTATCCATAGTGGAGTTCAATCTCTCATGAAAGAAATGATTGTCCGAAATATAGTAACGCATATACTATCCTTTTAATGTGTCCGCGATATGTTTTGCAAACATATCTGCTATATCAATATCCGTATTTTCATAGAGCATCCTTGATCCGCACATATCCTCAATCTCATTAAAAACAGGATCGCCTTTATCGTAAATGAGATCTATCGCGGCATGATCAATATAAACTGCGTCAGTTATTTTTTTGACAATCGACAACTCTTTGTCAGTCAGATTGTGAATATCTGCCCTGCCTCCAAGAGAAAAGTTACTCCTGAAATCTTTGTCCGAAGAACGCATCATGCCTGCCACGATTTTGTTTCCTACAATGTAAACCCTGAGATCCTTTCCTAACGGATACTCTTCCTCTGAGGGGATTAATTTTTCCTGGAGTATCATGTCATCCTCTGTCCGTTTTCTGATCTCCTCCAGTTCATCATTTGATGACACTGCATAAACCTCGGAGCCTCCATGACCATGCAGAGACTTAACCACCATTTCTTTATCTATAATCTGTTCAAATTTATCTCCCTTTTTTAACAGATATGATTCCGGTACAGGTACTCCCGTATTCTTTACAAAATCCACTGCCATATATTTGTCATTACCGATCATTGTGACAAAAGTACTGTTAAATACCTTTACGCCTGCCTGCTCGAAAAACATTGATACCGTAAAATCCCTGGTTCTGTTTACTATTGCATCAGGAAGTGGTCTTGCTTCACCATTATATTTAATTTCATGGGTGAGACCGTCAAAATAAATCTTTTCCTTTATCAGCAGCCCGGCATCGATATCATATTTTTCAAGACATTCGATTAAATGATTTATAAACCATTCATTGTATTCGGCATCTTCTTCGTTATATATTATCAGACACTGCATAATTAATTATTTCCTTTGCAACATTTACTCCCGTACAGTCATAGAGATTTTTAAAGTGGGCATTGGAGTTGACCTCACATACATAGAGTGTTCCGTCACTGTCTTTTAATATATCCACTCCGGCAAAATCAAGGCCCAGTATGTCACAAACTTTTATGGCGAGATTTATTTCTTCTTCATCAGGTGTATACGGGCTCATGGTTCCGCCGTTTGATATATTGGCTCTGAAATCATTTTTGTTTTCTCTTGCCATCGATGCAACGACCTGTCTGCCCACTACCTGGAGCCTTTTGTCATGACCTGCTGCTCCCTCAATAAACTTCTGAATGATATATGGTTTATCTCCGATATTCAGGATCGTTTCTGTCATTTCTTCCCTGTTATGTACCAGATATACCTGCTGCCCGAATGAACCGAAGCATTCCTTTATTATCATAGGGAACCCTGTCAGTTCACATGCTCTGTTTATATATTCTTCATCAATGATCCCGTCAGCATAATATTTAAGAGGTGAGCATATCGTTAACGGCTGACTGATATTATGTCTCTTTAATTTAAGGTATGTCCGTGCCTTATCATCACAGTCAGCTATAGCCTCTGCGCTGTTCATAACCCTGTACCCCTCCAGGGCAAGTTCCTCTGCCAGCTTTACGTCCTTATCCCAGAAGATCACAAAATCATAGTCATCTTTTTTTCTGTAATCATTGCCGGCATGATTTATCCAGACATCTGCACCCGTCTTTATATCAAGTACGCACCCGCTTTCCATCGCCGCATCAGCAAACATCTGATTCAGCTCGTCAAACTTGGCAGTATTCATAAATGTATTTTTTATCAGCAATCCTTTTTTCATATCATCCGGTTATTTCTTTAAAAATAAAAATCCCCCGATTCATCATCTGAAGCGGGGAATCGTCATTAAATATTATAAATCCAAACTTCGTTATCATTAAAATCCTCGTCCATGACCTTTCCCTTGCCGTCTTTAAATGTCAGCTCCTGGTTTTTAATGCTGACTCTAACGCCGGCTCCGACAGACTTGGTGATAAATGCGTTACTTCCTATAACCGCTCCCTCACCGATAACAGTCTCGCCTCCGAGGATTGATGCACCGGAATAAATAGTCACATTGTCCTCAATGGTTGGATGACGCTTCACCGCCTTTAATGACTGACCTGCTCTTGTAGAGAGGGCACCGAGCGTTACGCCCTGGTAAACTTTTACGTGCTCGCCTATCGTAGTCGTCTCGCCGACAACGATACCTGTTCCGTGATCGATAAAGAAATATTTTCCGATAGTTGCTCCCGGATGGATATCTATACCGGTAATACTGTGGGCATACTCTGTCATCATCCTTGGGATAAGCGGCACCTTTAATATAAATAACTCATGGGCCAGTCTGTTTATGGTGATAGCCATAAATCCCGGGTATGACAGGATGATCTCATCTTTATAATATGCGGCAGGATCTCCGTTAAAGGCCGCATCAAGATCTGTATCCAGATACTCTCTTATCATCGGAATCCTGCTAAAGAACTCGGCAGTAATCTCCTCGGCTTTTTTTGTGATCGTCTCAAACGAAGCATCTTTATACTGCTCATCAAACCTAAGGGCTATGCTGATCTGCCTGTTCAGGTTAAAGACAACATCTTCTATTAAGAGAGATACCTTGGTCTTTGTATCATATACTCTGAAATCCCTGTCAAAATAATATCCGGGGTAAAGTATACGTGACAGCTTGTTTACCACATTTATGATCACTTCCTTGTCAGGCTGGGTAAACATTTCTCTCCAGTCTATCACCCTGTCCTTTTCATAATCATCCAGGATTGTTTTTTTTATTTTACTGATCTCTTTTTCAAGCATCTTTATTTCCTCATGTTAAATGCTACATCCTAAGGAGCAGTTCCCTGTCTATAACTTTTCCGCCTTTTATATAACTCCTCGGCACTCTCTTGCTCACCGCACATGTAAGTTCGTACGGGATCGTACCGGCCGTCTTTGCCATATCATCCACTGAGTTATGCGGTCCGAAAATCTCTATCTCGGAGCCTACATCTACTCCGGGCTTATCAGTTAAATCTATCATACTCATATCCATGCAGATCTTTCCCCGCTGGGATACAGGTCCCTCACTGCTGTATAATGAACACTTATTTGAAAGGCTCCTGAAAAATCCGTCTGCATAACCGTACGGAACCACGCCCATTCTCGTCACCCTGTCAGTCTTAAATATACCGCCATAACTGACTGATGTGCCTGCCGGATACGTCTTAATCGTGCTGACTGTAGTTTTTAGCGTCATCACCGGTTTTAATCCGAGACCTTTTGCAAAATCTCCATATCCGTATAATAAGAGTCCCGGTCTCACCATGTCAAGATAAGTTTCCGGATAGCAAGCAACTGCACCTGTATTGGCACAGTGTCTGATCTTAAATTTACGGCCCCATTTTTCCTCTACAGACTCAATGACAGATGTGAAGAGTTCATACTGATGGAGTGTATATGCCCTGCACTCCTCTCCCGGCTCATCAGATACAGCAAAATGAGTAAATATTCCTTCTGTATCTAGTCCCGGCATGTTTACCGCATCAAGTATCCCCGATACTCCCGTGTCAAACATATCCCCCTCACATAAAAATCCGAGTCGGGACATTCCCGTATCGACCTTAATATGAACTTTAAGACTTCCGCCGGTCTTTAATGCCTCTGCAGAATACTCCTCGGCCTTGGCTTTACAGGTCACTGCCTGGGTGATGTTATGCTCTATCAGTTTCCTTACCTGCTCTTTTGGTGTATGACCAAGGATCAGTATCGGCATTGTTATACCGTTTACCCTTAGTTCCATGGCTTCGTCTATACTGCTGACGGCCAGATAATCGGCCCCTGCATCCTGCATGGTACGGGCCACCATAACAGCACCGTGTCCGTATGCATCAGCTTTTACTACCGCGAGAAATTTTACATTTTCTCCGATATGATTTCTGATCTGTCTGTAATTGTGAAGAAGAGCATCCAGGTCTGTCTCGGCCCATGTTCTTTTTAAGTCAGATTCCATGTCAGTCTTCCTTCATTCTGATAGTATAATCGTTATGATCAAGAGATACATTGGGATTGTAATAAGGGTCTCCCTTATCAAGTACCTCTTTCCATTTTTCCTTGAATCTGTCTGACTCGTCATCGTATCGTTTCATCTTTTCTTCATCTGTATCGAGGCCTCTCGACTGAGATTCATAATGAAACAGTTCCGCAAACGGAGTAAACACTGTCAGATATCCTTTATCCCGCAGTTTGAGGCACAGGTCCACATCGTTAAGGCACACCTTAAACGACTCATCAAGTCCTCCGACCTCATCATATTTCTTGCGGCTCACCATAAGGCACGCCCCTGTCACTGCACTCATATCCTGGGCGTAGCATAACTTACCCATATAGCCTACGCTCTCCCTTGGCTGTAAACAGTGAATATGGCCTGCTGTCCTGTGCTGTCCAAGCTGCAGTACCACACCTGCATGCTGTACAAGATAGTTTGGATAATACAGTTTGGCTCCCACAGCCCCTACATCATCACGCTGGGCGTACATGAGCATCTCCTCTATCCACTTGAGTGTGATTATCTGGGTATCGTTATTTAAAAGTATTACATATTCTCCCGATGAATTAGCTACTCCGAGATTATTTATTGCGGAATAATTAAATTCACCCCTGTATGTGACAATTTTAATTCTGTCACTTTTTCTTAATTCATCGTAATAGTCAAATATCTCTTTTGACTCACTGTTATTCTCAACTATCACGATCTCAAAGTTATCATATATCGTTCTCTCAAGTATGGAGTCCACACATCTTTGGAGATCTTCTTTATGATCTTTATTGGCTATGATTATTGATACTTTAGGTCTTGCCAGAAGCTCGTAATCGATCTTAAATATGGTAGGGAACGCCCTTGTAGACGATATCCGGAAATTACGAAAGCCATGTCTCTTAAGATGATCTGCCACGGCACCTTTTGCCGCATCGATCGCATATTCCTTGGCATCGATTGACTTGGATACACTGGCATTATGACTCCTCCAGTAGTAGAGTATCCTCGGCACGTGTACTATATTTTCAGCCCTGTCGGTGAGTCGCAGTATCATATCATGATCCTGGCTGCCGTCAAACTCTTTTCTGAAAAGTTCCGTGCTCTCAAGAAGCTCCCTCTTAAATACGCTGAAATGACAGATGTAGTTATTTGCCCTTAAATTGTCGATAGCATAATCGGGCTTAAAATGAATGGTGAGCATCTTGTTGATATCGCCGTTTTTAAATGTCACTTCATCGCAGTATATATAATCTGCATTCTTTTCATTTATCGCCTTTACATACTCAAAGAGCACTTCCGGATGGAGTATGTCATCATGATCAAAGAGTCCTATATACTCGCCTGTCGCAAGCTTATAGCACTCATTTGTATTACCTGAGATGCCCTCGTTTTTCTCCAGTTTTTTATATACTATACGCCTGTCTTTTTCTGCATATTTTCTGCAGATATCACCCACAAAATCATGTTTATCATCAGACCCGTCCGCCAGACACAGTTCCCAGTTTTTATATGTCTGATACAGTACAGAGTCTATCATGTCTGTCAGAAAGTTTTTTGGCGTATTGTAAAGAGGTACGAGGATACTTATCTTTACCGAATTTTTAAATACTGTCTCTTCCTCTTCTTTTCGCTTTGCCTGACTTGGAAATCCTGCTGTGCCAAAACTCCTCATGGCTTTCTGCTGACGTTTCTTGTACTTAATCTTTTCGATTACACCTTTAACAGATCCGCAGTTTTTCACTCTGCCAATCTGAAATCTTATATGATGGACACACTTTCTGAAAGGATTTAACAGCTTAAACGCCTTGCTGTTTTTAACTTTATCAACCTTCTCCTGCAGGAGCATGTTTTGCATCTTAAGGTCGGTCACTTCATCAGACAATTCTATACGAAGGGCACGCTCTCTCTCAAAAGCCGCCTTGTAATCAACAGAATCTGTATTATTTTTTGTTTCTTCCAAGCTGTTACTCATATTATTCTCTTTGCAGCTGTCAGTATTCCGTGGGCAGCCTCTTCACTCATGGCAGCGTATGTAAATACTGCCTCGAGTTCGTTGTCTTTATCCTTATATAAATCAATCGTTTCGAGGTGAATGTTCATATTGGGATCGTTTGTCTCGAATATATATCCCTCTTTATCTCCACGGAGTTTTCTTCCGTTGCATTCAAGATATTTTTTTGATCTGTCCGGCAGGTCACTTCCGTTTATCTTCAGAGTCTCGATAAATACCGCACCGGCGCTCATCATCGGATCAACTCTTAAGTTTTTCACATCACCGGAGAATCGTACTTTAAAGGAAATCCTCTCATCATCAAAGACCGCATCTTTTATGAATCTTGATTCCTCCTCGCTGTATCCGTTCCCCTTATCAGTATATATCTGGACGCGCCTTGCATTTTCCATGGCACCGTTCATATCAATATATTTTTCCGGATGGATCACCGTCGTACCTATCCTCGCCCTGAGCTGGGCAAGTGACATATGGCCGCTCTGAACCGTCTCATGAAATGCCATTTCTCTCCTGATATACTCATCCTCATCTTTTGCCGTGATACCGAGGATGTCATACAGCTTAAGCAAATCTATCCCGCATCTTGAATCACTCTCAAGCATATAGCAGTAGATTGCTCTCCACGTCTGATATTTGCTGTCGGTAGGTTCATCTTTTGTCCATTCATAATCAATGACTGTCCAGTCATCACCGTCTGCGATAACATTTGAAAATACCAGATCAAAATCAGTAAACGGATATTCTCCGTTAAATGATATTCTCTCTTTAAAATCGGAGATGATACCATTAAACCTGTTCATATCTCCTGACTTAATACATTCATCAAGGATATCATTTAAAGATCTGCCTTTAACAAACGGAAATACCGCAGCGTTTTCTGTCAGTGTACACTCACATATTTTTAATGTAGATCCGTTATATTTCTCAGACAGTTTTTTATAATTCTCAGACAGTCTCTTTATATGGCCTTCCGCCTCTTTGGTCATCGGAATCTTTTTTACGACAATATCATTATTGTCACACTCCATGGATGTAACTATTGCTCTGTCATCCGATCTCTCATTTGAGAATCTTGCATATAAAGGGCTGATATCTCCGCCAAGTATTACGAGATATGAATTTGAGAAAAGAGGAAACAGGCCGTCAGAAATTGCGGAATCAAACGCGTTTTTCTCATCAAAAAGGAGCAGTCTGTCTCTGTCAAAATTTCTGATATTGTTTGTCAGCTCGCCGCGAAGGGGCAGTCTTTTGTCAGAATATATGGTTGTAGGGAATTTATAATCCGGATAAGGATAATAAAAATGATATTCATCCTCACCGCACTCTTTAAATATCTTTTCAAGGCCGGGCTTTGAGAATGTTCTCACATAATCGCCGCTTTTATATCCCTCTATACCTGAAAAGTATGTACCGAGATGATCTTCAGTGCATCCCGCAAAATATTTAAGTCCCAGTCTGTTTTCAATAGCTATGACAATACGGCCACCGTGAGCTACATGTTTTTTTAATATCTCCAGGAATTTATGATACGGTTTCTCAGTAGACATATAACTGCTGCCGTACTCAAAGACACCTATCAGGCATACCCAGTCATAATCACATGGAAGATCCGGCTCTATATCAAGAAAGTTGCCGACATGTATGGTGACGTTGTCACATTCCTTATGACGCAGGGCGTTGATCGTACTCCTGCGCTTTGAGAGATCCACGCAGTCAACGGTACCTGCCTTTCTTGAAAACACACCTGTGATCGCACCGCATCCCGAGCCTACCTCAAGAACCCTGTCGCTTTTTTTAATCGGGAGCCATGATACGATATTTTCTCTCTGATCAGAGAGATGATAAAGCACAGGCCAGCTCATTTTTTCATCTATGACATCCTTAAAATCAGATTCATCATGAGCAGATACTATATCGAGGAGTTCCTGTTCAGACGCTCCGTCCGAATACAGATCCTCCCCGGGATAATGTTTTAAGTCGAGTGTGATTTTTCCGATAGTCTCGTTTACAGACATTTTATTTAACCTTAATAATAGAATTCATATCATAAAAACCGACTGTATCCTTGTCAGATACAACCGTAATGTTTATGCAGTCATACAGCCTGTGGTACACTTTGAAATCATCGCCTTCAAATCCGGTGACACCGAGGGAGAGGAGATACTCACCTCCCTGGAGATTCATCTCCTGACAGAAGGTCACTTCCTTGATATCCCCTTTTGATACAGGCTCAAGGAATGCTTTTTCAAACATTGTATTTGTACCCGTGATTTCCGTTCCCTTTATATTCTTGATAGAAAACGCAAAAATCGGAGATGTGATATCCCTGTTAAATTTAATCTTCATATATACCGTGAATCGGCTGCCCTTCACTATGGATGAAGATCTGATGCCGCCCTCATCAGTGATATAATACTCGTCTATGTGGGCAGAACCGTCACCATATTCAAGGAGATTGGGATTCTTGGCATCAGCCGATTCCTTACTTGCTGTATCTCCGTTCTCCGCATCATACTGACCTACCAGGACTCTCTTGTATACATCGATCATTTCTTTAGGAGAGCCTTCTCCAAGTTTTACACCCTTGTTTAAGAGTACTACCCTGTCGCAGTATTTACTGATTGAGCCAAGATCATGACTTACAAACAGTATGGTCTTGCCCATCTTTTTAAATTCTTCAAATTTGTGATAACACTTTGACTGGAAAAATACATCACCTACAGAAAGAGCCTCATCTACTATAAGGATCTCCGGGTCTATATTGATCGCAACTGCAAAAGCCAGCCTTACAAACATTCCCGATGAGTATGTCTTTACAGGCTGGTAAATGTAATCTCCTATATCTGCAAACTCAAGGATACTGTCAAGTTTTTCATCTATCTCACTGTCCGTATATCCCATCATGGTACCGTTTAAATATACATTCTCAAGACCTGTATACTCCTGATTAAATCCGGCTCCGAGTTCAAGGAGAGCCGATATCCTGCCGTCTACCCTGATATCTCCCGATGTCTGGTAAAGGACGCCTGTTATTATCTTTAATATCGTTGATTTACCCGATCCGTTTGTGCCTATGATGCCGACTGTCTCTCCCTTCTTCACATCAAAAGAAACATCGTCCAGCGCTTTCTTTTCCGTGGACAATGTCTTTCTCGTGAGTCCGAGGGACTCCCTTAATCTGTCTGATCCTCTTTTGTAAAGTCTGTAGGATTTACTGAGATGTTTTATTGAAATTGCGAGGGAATCATCTGCTTTTTCTTCGTCTGATTCCCCTTTGACCGGCTCATCTGTCCTTAATTCACCGGTATCTGATTTTACCGTTTCTGCCGTATCGGCATTTTTTGATTCTTTATTATTTGATTCCTTATTCTTTGATTCTTTATTTTTAGATTTTTTATTGTTTTCTTCGCCGGCTGTTTCTTCGGGAATATCCTTAAGGACAATATCTTCTTCGGGAATATCATCGTCATTATCGCCGTCGTCATCATCCATGATATCGATAAACTCAATATCACTGTCGAGTCTAATGGGTGCAGTCTCCCATATCAGATCAATCTCTTTTTGAAGGTCTGTCGAAGTATCATCACTGACAGAATCATTTATGACACTCTCTTTTTCCTTTATCGCCTCGGTTTCAAGGGCTCTGTTTTCATTGACAGAGCGTACCCCGGCGGCATTATTTTTACCTGATTTATTCTTTCTCTTCTTTCTGCTCAAAGCCTGTTACACAACCTTTTACTTATCTTTATAAAAATCATGAGGAGCTTTTACTCTCTCAAAGAATTCCTGCTCGGGCAGAGGCTTGTCATAGTAGTAGCCCTGAGCAACATGACATTCGGTCTTTTTTAATATCTCAACCTGCTGTTTTGTCTCAACGCCCTCTGATACAGTATCTCTCTCAAGGTCATGTATCATCTTAACCACGTTCTTAAAGAACTGGGTACCGAGCTCATCGCCCTTGGTGACAATATCTACAAATGATTTATCAATCTTGACTATATCCACATCCACATCACGGAGCATCGACAGTGATGAGTATCC
>CADBFE010000063.1 GCA_902793845.1 uncultured Lachnospiraceae bacterium
CAATGGCCTGAAA
The DNA here is from genome assembly GCA_902793845.1 of uncultured Lachnospiraceae bacterium. Classification (GTDB taxonomy): domain Bacteria; phylum Bacillota; class Clostridia; order Lachnospirales; family Lachnospiraceae; genus NK4A136. Next base: position 14 of record CADBFE010000063.1, read on the forward strand.
GCCATGCCCTTTTATGAAATACTGTAACCTTTCCTGTAAAACTCACAATCTGTAAGGTTGTGGGTTTTTTCGTATTCTATGATGCATTTTAGGATAATGTTGTTGTAATCCTTTGTACCCTTGTTGCTCTCAAAGTATTTAACGTTCATCTCATCCTGCATCTTTTTATACTCACCCTGGAGTAGCTTTGCAAATTCATCTGAGAATCTCGTGTCATCCACATAATTTGTATTCAGATAAAAGACTTTCTTTGCATTCTTTATCTGCTCATCAGTTAACCTCTTTATCTTGGAGAGTTTTTGGAGACATGCTTTGTAATCCTTTTCTGTCCTTGGCTCAAGTGTAAATCCAAATCCTTTATAATATGGATTACCCGTAATGATGGCAGGTACGCCAAGGCATGCAAACTCTGCGCCTGCATTGCCGCCTATTGTTATCACGGCATCTGCTATATTTTTGATACTCTCTGCGCTGACATAGTCTCTCATACATCATCTCGATGGAGTCTTTATCCTCATGGTAAGCGGCCCTTGTGGGATGGGGCTTTAAGATAAAGTTCACATCGGTGATCTCCCTTGCGATCTTTAATGTCCTCTCGAGCCAGTCATAATAGTCTTTATAGAAGGAAACGCCGTAATTAAATACTGCATCCGTAAAGGTATGTGCCATGATGACGGCAGTCTTTTTTGAGGAATCGATCCCGAATTTATTTACAAAATCTTCTTTTGATAAAACCTTCTTGCCTGCAAAAGCCTGTCTGTCTATATCCCTGCCGTTTAATCCTGCAAATCGTTTTGCCAGTGTCTCATCTGCGATGGCTACTTGCTCATCTGTTACAGAGCCTATCATTTTTTCATATACTTCATGTCTGATGATACCGCGCCTTACGGTATGTAGCTTATCGTCAAGGAGTATTTCCTCCATGCCGACTACGCTGACATTGTGGCTTTTAGCACCGCTTATCTTAAACAGTGCCGTCTGCATCCACTCATGATATGCCAGATCGTCTGCTATGTTAAAGCAGGCGGGATATTTCTTTATATAATCCTTAAGGGCATACATCATCCAGAGGAGATGGAAAATCTTCTTAATACATGTCTTATTACGTAGTGATCTGATTGTAGACATAGTGGATGTGCGGAGAATGTCTTCATATAAAGAGAGTCCGACAGGTATGCCAAAGAGCTTTACTTTCTTAAAATCCTCGCCTGTTTTGCACTTAAGGAGTATGCCGAGAGTCTTAAATCCTGCCAGGAAAAACGCTTTTATATCCTTTCTGTTCATGGATTCAAGGCTTACATGCTTTATACTCATGGACGCAAAGAGCCCAGACAGGACTTCATTTTCACCCCATGTAAGGGCGATGCATCCTGCATTTTCCTTATCCGCCACGCCTTTTGCATAGAGGAGCTTTGGCATTACCCACGCCATCTGCATCCTGACCATGGACATATTTATATATACATATTTATCCGAAACGGTACTGTCAGACCATTTTCCGGTATTTAATTTAATAAATTCATCTACGAGCCCTTTATCTATAGGGAAATCTTCTCTTTTCATATGATTAAACAGCCGTCCTTTAATCTTGTTTCTACTATATTATAGCATCATCCCGATGGTAATGTTGTTTTACCCTGTCTAAAAGTTTAAAATAAATATGTATTTTTTAATCTTTTTTTAATCTTTTCCATATTACTGATTAATTTTGGGTTGGTATTCTTATATCATCAGCTGAACGAAATAAGTAACCAAAAACAAATTAAGACGTTTAATACGGAAAGGAATAAAACTGTGGAAAACAATAACAACAACGAGAAAATGGACAACGTAGAAAAGGCAGAATTATTAAGAAGCAAAACAGGAGTGACATACGAGAGAGCATGGGCCGCACTCAAGGCTAATGATTATGACGTACTCGAGTCACTTGTATATCTTGAAAAGCTCGGTGAGATAAACGGCGATAATATCGCAAAGTACACAACCACAGGCAGCAAATCATCAAAGGAATTTGAAAATGCCCAGAAGTCTTACGAGAAATCATGCAAGAGCTCATCATTTGGTGAGACCATGAAGAAGCTCGGCGAGTGGTTTGTAGATCTTGTCAAGAAGGGATGCGATACTACATTTGAGGTGACAAAGGGTGACAAAAAGTTTGTGGCAATACCTGTCATAGTACTTGTGATCGGACTGATCTTTGCATTCTGGGTAGTGATCCCTCTCCTTGTGGTAGGACTCTTCTTTGACTGCAGATACAAGTTTATCGGATTTGAAAAGACGAGCTTTGATATAAACGATGTATGCAGCAAGGCTTCGGATACTGCCGCAACCATTAAAAATGATTTCGCTAAAGAAGTAAACGCAAACAAGGAAAAGAGCGAAAACAAAGACGAAAATAAATAACCGGGAGATAAGACATTGGCTGAGAGCACTAATAAGGAAAAGATACTGGTCGTAGAGGATGAAGTCAAGATAGCAAGGTTTATAGAACTGGAGCTAAAGCATGAGGGCTACGAAGTGGACAAGGTCCACGACGGCAGGTCCGGACTTGATAAAATACTTACGGGCGAATACTCCCTTATCGTGCTCGATGTCATGCTCCCCGAGCTAAACGGACTCGAGGTACTGCGCCGTGTCCGCAAGGAGAGCGAAGTGCCGATTATATTACTGACAGCCAGGGATGCAGTTATGGACAAGGTATCCGGACTTGATGCCGGTGCCGATGATTATCTGACAAAACCGTTTGCCATTGAAGAACTCCTTGCGAGGATCAGGGTAGCTCTGAAAAAGCGTATCGTAAAGGAACAGGAAACCAGAAAATTATCGATAGGCGGTGTGACACTTGATATAGACAGACATGAGGTAAAAGTTGGAGATGAGGAGGTCGAGCTGACCAACAGGGAATTTGTCCTACTCCAGACACTCATGGAAAATAAAAACATCGTACTGAATCGTGAGAAGCTCTTAAATGACGTATGCGGTTACGATTATGTAGGCGAGACTAATGTCATCGATGTGTATGTGAGATATCTGCGTACAAAGATTGATGACAAGTACAAGATAAAACTGATCCAGACCATCCGGGGTGCCGGATATGTGATCAAAGATAATTAATATTATGGGAAAAGACAGAGAATTAAGCATAAATCAGAAAAAGGTCTCATCGATAGCGGGCCGTATCCATGCCGGATACTGGTTCAACAAACTCTGGGCCTTTTTTTGTATAGATATAGTGATAGCCGTTGCATCACTGGGCCTTTATTTTTACAACTGTGAATATTCCGTAGGCTCTGTAGAGACGGGTACGGGTTATATACATCTTGATTATGACAGTTATGACAGAAGCCTTTTTGGCACAGACGACGGACCTGTTTATCAGATTACAGAAGACTGGGACGACGGGGAGACATACAGTTTTTATTTAAGAAAAGATTTCAGTAAATACAAACCGTTTATCGCCTTAGTACTGGCAGCTGAGGGCATCAACCTTTTTTTCTCAATGTTTGGAGCAGGTAGGGTCAGAAAGAAGTTAAAGCCCTTAAACGATCTGGCAGTCAGGGCAGAGCAGATCAGCAAGACAAACTTTGAGTATCTCACATATAACGAGAAAAAGATGCAGAGTCTCGAGCAGGCTATCGACAATGTATCGGCCACATCTCCCAATGCCAGGATATCAACGGGAGACAGGGATCTCCAGAGTATAGAGATAGCCATCAACAATCTCATCACCCGTATGAGGGAATCCCAGAAACAGCAAAACCGTTTTGTGTCTGACGCTTCCCATGAACTCCGTACACCCATTGCCGTCATTCAGGGATATGTAAATATGCTTGACCGGTGGGGCAAGGAGGATGAGTCAGTCCTTGACGAGGCCATCGAAGCTCTTAAAAACGAGTCGGAGCATATGAAGGAACTCATCGAGCAGCTGTTATTCCTGGCAAGGGGCGACAGCGGGCGAAATACCCTTAATAAAGTGGATGAGGATTTAAACGATCTCATGCAGGAGATATATGAAGAGTCTGTCATGATAGACGATAAGCATGAGTATGAGTTTACAAAAGCAGACATACCCTGCGTGGTTAACTGCGATGTAGTCATGATGAAGCAGTCAGCCAGGATCTTTATTCAGAATGCCATGAAGTATACACCTGAAAAGGGTATGATAAAAATTAAGGTTGAGAGAGACCTCGACAGAGTCGCATACATCATCCAGGATGAGGGTATCGGTATGAACGATGACGATGTCCAGCATATATTCGAGCGCTTTTACAGATCTGATAAAGCGAGAAACGGCGAGAGTGGCGGTACGGGCCTTGGCCTTTCTATCGCCAAGTGGATAGTCGATGCCCATGAAGGCAAGATCGACGTACTCTCAAGCCCTGAGATAGGTACGAGATTTACGGTTTCATTCCCAGTCGGAGCAGCCGCATCTTAATTTCATCTTTCCATGATATTTATTGAGTAAAAATCATATTTATTTTATAATTTAAGTGTATTTGGCTCAGGCCGGATACACTTTATTTGTTCCAATTAAAAAGGAGGGTTAGTCTTATGGTTACATGTCCCGGATGCGGACAGAGTATGCGTTTTGATCCCGGCAAGGGTTTGCTTGTCTGCGATTACTGCGATACTACTCTTGATCCCAATCAGGCAACGGGTGATGTCTTTGCGGAGAGTCATCCAGACGACACTGCGTTTGCAGCAGCCGAGGAATCACTTGCGCAGGCACCCGCAACATTTTCAGGTACACTGTTTACCTGCCCCCAGTGCGGAGGAGAAATATTCAGTGACAGCGATACTGCCGTCACATTCTGCAGCTACTGTGGTGTATCGGTAGAGTTAGAGAGCAGGACAGTACAGATGATGGCGCCTTCGGCAGTCATCCCGTTCAAGCTCACCAAGGATCAGGTCAAGGAAGCCTACAAGAAATTTATCGGCAAGGCACTCTTTGCTCCAAACTATATGAAGGAGGAGGGTCAGCTCGACAAACTCCGCGGCATCTATATGCCTTACTGGGTATATGAGACAGAGTACGAGGGACCTGTATCACTCAAGGGTAAAAAGTCATACAGACGGGGTGATTATATCATCACCGACCATTACAGCCTTAATACAAGCATGTATATTAATTACAAGGGAACGGCTTTTGATGCATCATCAAGCTTTTCCGATGTATACAGTGAGGCCATTGCACCGTTTAATGTAAAGGCCAGCGTTGAATTTTCAAACACATATCTCTCAGGATTCTATGCCGATACGGCAGATGTCAAGTCTGAGGTCTACAACCAGGAGTGCAAAGAAGTGGTCGGAGCCGATGTAGGCGGCGGTATGGCCAAGATGTATTCCGAGATCGGAAGGTACAATGTAACCGACGCCGGCAGTACAGTTTCCCAGCTCCTTGATGTCAAGGATGCCAAGATGGCCTACTTCCCTGTATGGTTTATGTCTGTCAGACACAACGGACGTATCAGCTATGCCGTCATAAACGGTGAGTCAGGCAAGGTTGCAGCCGATGTACCCATTGATTTTAAAAAGTATCTGATCGGTTCTCTTATCACGGCAGTGCCTATTGCGTTGATACTTAATTTCCTTGTGACACTGACACCGTCTATGGTAAATATCATCGGTATCATATTTGCAATTATCGGATTTGTGATCTGCAATAACAAGATGAACCTCATTTATACGAGACAGTTTGGATTTGATGACAAGGGTCTCATGAGTACGAGAGACATTACCGTTCCGGTACAGCAGCCTGCAAATAACCAGAAGCAGGTTAAGACCGCAAAATCAGGTGGTCTGGCCGGTATCGGATCAACATTTATAACTATCGGTATCATACTGATGTATGTCGGTATCGAGATGGAATATGTCGGACTGCTCCTTGGCGGATTTATTACAATCATTGTCGGTGTCGTCCTGTTAGCTACAGGCAGTGCTACCTCAAGTCCAAAGAACACGATAAAGACAAACAAGGCAGTTGTGTTTAAGAAACCCATGGGTGAAAAGATGGGTACACTCTGGAAACCCCTTGCAGCCATTATCATCGGTACACTGCTGCTGATCATTAATCCCTTCAGGGATATGGTTTACTACGGCGGAGTACTTGTCATGGCAGTATTTGTACTGCTCTCACTCTTTGACATAGTCAGACTTCACAATGAACTGACGACTCACCTGCCCAGGCAGTTTAATAAGAGAGGAGGCGATGAATAATGAAAAATATATCAAAGCGTTCTCTCATAATTACATTTGCATTAATACTCATTATCTCATTTGTCCTGCCGGGAAATGTTCTGAATGTATCAGCCTATGATGATGATTACTACGGCGGAGATCATACAGATCAGGAGAGATTTGAGTACGAAAATGATGATACGGGATACAAAGCAGTCATCATCGATGCCGGAGATTATCTGACAGATTCGGAGGCTAAAAAAGCCCTGAAGATCATGGAGGATATCACTGAGTATACAAATATAGTTTATTACTCCCTTGATATCAATAACTGCAGGGACAGCGAGAGCTGGACCAGAGACCAGATCGTCGATGTGGTGGAGGATGAGTTTGGCAGACATGAGCCTGCAGTAGGATATATCACCACCTGGTACTGGGGTTATATGTATGCCCAGGAGGAAGCCCTCAGTGTCATCAGCCCTGCAAAAGCAAGGACCATCTGTGATAACGTATACGAGCTGGCTGAGGAAGACTGGTCCCTTGAGATCAATGAAGTAATGAATGAAGTCCTCATACTCTTCCAGGGCGGAAGCATTGCCCAGCCCATGAAGTATATCTGTAACGCCCTTGTCGGACTCCTCACGGGACTCCTTGTATGCTATCTCATAGTGGACAACAATTCTAAGCTTAAGCGTGCCACATCATTTGAGATGGTACAGGGTGCAGATAAAAATGTACGTCCCGGCTCAATGAGTGTACAGCTGACAGACCAGACAAGAGTTTACTCGCCCCAGTCTTCCGGAAGCGGTGGCGGACACGGCGGCGGACACGGTGGCGGTGGAGGCCATGCCCATTAATATATGACATTGATAAATAACAGATTAAAATATTTTCTGATGCCACGGCACATTAAATCAAAATGGTCGTACAATGATTTTCTTTATATGCATATGCAAAAGATGGATATAAAGAAGATCGATACTTTTCTGACCGATGAAGAGCTGGTTGCAGCAGAGAAAAAATTAAACGACGACGCATATCGTAAATATTTTAACAACAAGCTCTTATTTTATGAGCGCTTCGGTTCATTCATGAAGAGAGATGTAATCTCTCTTCGTGACATAACCGAAAATTATCTCTTATCTTTTGTAAAAAAGCATAAGAGAGTAGCTCTTAAGCCTGTTGATAAATATGCGGGCATCGGTTTTTCCACGGCATATGCGGACAGGGTGGGCAATGTGATATTCAGTAAGGACACGCCCTCCTTTGAGGAGATGCAAAAGCAGCTCTATATTGCCGAGGATTATGTATATCAGCACAAGGCTTACTCGGATGTATATCCCAAATCATTAAATACCCTCAGGGTCACCACTTATATTGATTCGGATGGAAAACCTGATATCCTCTTTGTCGTAAATCAGTTTGGCAGTGAGGGCAGTATCACGGACAATGATGATATAAAGGGTATATGGTGCGTCACGGACAAGGAGACCGGTATCATAAAGGTCTGTGAGGAAGATGAGAAAAACGGATTTGTATATGATACCCATCCGGATACAAATATAAAGTTTTCCGGATTTCAGAATCCTTATTTTGAGGAAGTAAAAAAGACAGCATTAAGGGCAGCCCTTGTCGTACCAAAGTGCAGACTGGTGGGCTGGGACATCGCAGTCAGAGAGGACGGGGAGATCGTCATCATCGAGGGCAATATCACACCGGAGCTGTCCATGTACCAGAGATTGTCAGGAGACGGACTTAAGAGGATCGCCAAGACGTAACCTTTACAAATCCACTTATTATGTTAAAATAATACATGCCGTAAAAAGCGTGTTCTCATAGTTAAATGGATATAACGATAGCCTCCTAAGCTGTAATTGTGGGTTCGATTCCCGCTGGGAACATTAAATAAAAATCGCGTGACCTGTTGATCACGCGATTTTTTAATGAATTTTTTTTAATCTAAAGACGGGATTACTTTTTCTCCATCATTTCGATCATCTTTTTCTGTGTATCGATGATCTCGTCCTTCATTGTGAGGGCTTTCTGGAGCTCTGCCACCTGCTTTTCAAGGTCAGCGATCTTTGACTTCTGGATCTCGTTTAATGTCTTGTCATAGCCGTTATCGTTTGATCCGCTGCCGTTATTGCCGGAATTGTTGTTATTGTTTCCGCCGTTATTGTTGTTGTTTTTATTAAAGATTTCCTCGACTTTGTTTTTAAATTCCTTCTCTCCGTTTTTAAAGAGGATATCAAGGTCGTAAAGAACTCTGTCAAGATCAGGATTGTTTGTATTCATAAAATTTTGCCCCTTTCTGATAAATGGTAATTATTGAGGCCCGGCCTCTGTAAAACATATAAAGTATATCACATCATGATAATAATATAAAATATCTTAAACTATATAACAAAAATAACCCAAGAATAGCGAACCATGGATGGTGAGCGCCGAGAAATTATGATATAATGTGTGTTTGTAGTTTGAGTATTTCAGGGGAAACGAATCTGGTTTTTCGGAGTATAAATTATGGAAAAGATAATCGCAATAGCAAATCAAAAAGGCGGCGTAGGCAAGACTACCACATCTGTAAATCTGGCAGCATGTCTTTCGGAGCTTGGCAAAAAGGTACTCTTAATTGACATGGACCCTCAGGGCAATGCCACCAGCGGATGCAGCGTCAACAAGGTCGAGCAGGAAAAGACTGTCTACGAGCTGTTGCTCGGCGAGCTCGGTATCAGGGAGTGTATATTAAAAGACGTGGCAGGGGGTATCTCCCTCATCCCGTCCAATGTGAACCTGGCGGCAGCAGAGATAGAGCTCATCGGTATAGAAGATAAAGAATATATATTAAAGAAGGAAATCGAATACATAAATGACGATTATGATTACATCATCATTGACTGTCCTCCTTCTTTAAACACACTGACACTTAATGCCATGACGAGTGCAGACTCGGTCATCGTGCCTATCCAGTGTGAGTATCTGGCCCTCGAGGGACTGTCGGATCTCATCACTACCATCAACCTGGTCAAGGAGAGACTCAATCCAAAGTTAAGTCTCGAAGGTATCGTATTTACCATGTATGACGGCAGGACAAACCTGGCAAACGATGTGGTTAAAAATGTGTCGGAACATTTCCCTGACAAGGTATATGAATCAAAGATTCCGAGAACGGTCAGACTGTCCGAGGCTCCTTCATTTGGCAGGCCCATCACGGAGTACGATCCCAAATCACAGGGCGCGGAAGCATACAGGGCTCTTGCAAGAGAAGTAGCCGGGATTAAATAAGAGATGCAATAAATCGATATCACGGAGGGATATATGGCTGTAAATAAGAGATTTGGACTGGGAAAAGGTCTGGACAGCATTATACAGGATAAGGGAGTGGCAGCACCTGCTGAGGCACCGGTTAAAGACGGTGCAGTTATGATAGACATAAACAGGATTCAGCGCAACAAGCAGCAGCCGAGAAAAAAATTTGATGAGGGCGGCCTTGAGGAGCTTGCACTTTCAATTAAGCAGCACGGCGTCATCCAGCCTGTCATATTAAAAGACAGAGGCGACCACTACGAGATCGTAGCCGGAGAGCGCAGATACAGGGCATGTATCAAGGCAGGACTTACTAAGATCCCAGGTATCATTAAAGATTACACGGATCAGGAGATAGCGGAGATAGCCCTGATCGAAAACCTTCAGAGAGAAGATCTCGATCCTATCGAGGAGGCCCAGGCATATAAGAGATTAAAGACAGACTACAAGCTCACCGATGATGAGATATCCGAGAAGGTATCAAAATCAAGGTCTGCAGTGACTAATTCACTCCGTCTCCTTAATCTCTCAGCAAAGGTTCAGCAGCTCTTAATAGAAAAGAAACTCACCATGGGTCATGCGAGAGCACTCCTTGCAGTAGACGATGAGGAAAAGCAGTACGAACTGGCTGAAAAGATTGTTAATGAAAAACTGTCTGTACGTGAGACAGAGAAGCTCATATCAGAGCTCGGCACCAAGGCCAAGGAGAAGCCTGAGAAGAAAGAAGATACTGAGTTTTTAAGATACAGACTCCAGTATGATAATTATGCAAACAAACTCTCCGCAAAGCTCGGAGCAAAAGTATCCGTTAATCTAAAGAACAAGACATCCGGCAAGCTTGAGCTCACATTTACATCTACCGATGAATTTGAAAAGTTTTATGAGCTCCTTAATAAATAGATTTTCCCTTTGGAGGAAATATGACAAGTAATATTCTGACACAGCTCGGTCTCGGTAGTATCGATATCGGACTGTTAATAATAATCATAACAGTGCTCCTGCTGGCACTCATCATCTTAAATATAGTCCTCATAGTTAAATTATCGGGACTAAAAAAAAGATATGAGAAATTCATGCAGGGTACAAGGGCCCAGAGTCTTGAGGGCGAGATAACAGACCTCATTGATAATGTAAATCAGCTTAATGAAGAGTCTGCTATCCATGAGGAAAATATAAATACATTATTTGCTAAGCATGCAAAAGCTTTCCAGAAGATGGGACTCATCAAATATGACGCTTACAAGGAAATGGGAGGGAAGTTAAGCTACGCCCTCACCCTCCTTGATGAATACAATGACGGATATCTCATCAATTCCGTTCATGCCAGTGCGGGATGCTACTCATATACAAAGAGGATCAAGCAGGGTACCTGCGACCTTGATCTCTCTCCTGAGGAGCAGGCATCTTTAGATAAGGCGCTCTTGAGAAAACAGTCACCGGTGAAAAACTGATAGTCAGCGATGACGTTAACTATGTCAGAAAACTTTGTGACACAAAACAGCCGGCCATATTACTGCTTACGGATGAAAACAGATCGGACGATTCATTTGGCATAAGATTTGCTACTGAATCAGCAGATGATGATACACTGACACCGGATTATTGCAGACTGGTCATCGCCAGGATAAAGGGCGAGCCCATTACAGTCACTGAGTCGGACCGCCTTATAATAAGGGAGCTGACGGTTAATGATACAAAAGATATCATAAATATTTACAGATCAGGCGAGGCACCGTTTCTTGAATCATTTTTTACAGATGATACTGAAGCGGAGATACTGATGGAAAAGTACATCGATGAAGTATACGGCTTTTACGGATACGGTATCTGGGGCATATATGAAAAGTCGACCGGTGAGTTTGCCGGTATGGCAGGATTCAGTCATAGAGCAGATGATACCATAGAGCTCGGATATGCCATAGTATCCGGCAAGAGACAAAGAGGCTACGGCTATGAAGCCTGCATGGCAGTACTTAAATATGCAGAGCAGAATATAGATTATGACAAAATAATAATTGTCATTGATAAAGAAAATACAGCATCAAAAAAACTTGCAGACAAATTACCCGGTATTACGGTTAATGTAAAATAATTATCAAAAACGGAGGAACATTAAAATGATCGACATCAAATTCTTAAGAGAGAATCCGGACACCGTAAAGGAAAACATTAAAAAGAAATTTCAGGACGACAAGCTCCCCCTTGTTGACGAAGTGATCGAGCTCGACGCCAAGCGCCGTGCATGTCAGCAGGAAGTAGATGAGCTAAAGGCCAATAAAAACAAGATTTCAAAGCAGATCGGTGCACTCATGGCCCAGGGCAAAAAGGAAGAGGCCGAGGCTGTAAAGAAAGAGATAGCTGACGAGGGTGCAAAGATCACAGAGCTTGATAAGCAGCAGTCAGAGCTTGAGGAGAAGGTCACAAAGATCATGATGACCATCCCCAACATCATTGACCCCTCTGTTCCCATCGGAAAAGATGACTCTGAAAATGTCGAGGTAGAGAGATTCGGCGAGCCTGTTGTTCCCGATTTCGAGGTTCCTTATCATACAGATATTATGGAGAGATTTAACGGTGTAGACTTTGAGTCTGCAGGCCGCGTTGCAGGTAACGGCTTCTACTACCTGATGGGAGATATCGCAAGACTCCACTCAGCCGTTATCTCTTATGCGAGAGATTTCATGATTGACAGGGGATTCACATACTGCGTACCTCCTTTCATGATCAGATCAAATGTAGTTACAGGCGTTATGTCATTTGCCGAGATGGATGCCATGATGTACAAGATCGAGGGCGAGGATCTCTACCTCATCGGTACTTCCGAGCACTCAATGATCGGTAAGTTTATCGACCAGATCGTACCTGAGGAAAATCTCCCCTATACACTTACCAGCTACTCACCCTGCTTTAGAAAAGAAAAGGGTGCCCACGGTATCGAGGAGCGTGGCGTATACAGGATCCATCAGTTTGAAAAGCAGGAGATGATCGTCGTATGCAAGCCCGAGGATTCACCTATGTGGTTTGACAAGCTCTGGCAGAATACCGTAGATCTCTTCAGATCCATGGACATCCCTGTACGTACACTTGAGTGCTGCTCGGGAGACCTTGCAGACCTTAAGGTCAAGTCAGTAGACGTAGAGGCATGGAGCCCCAGACAGAAAAAGTACTTTGAGGTAGGCTCATGCTCTAACCTTGGTGATGCCCAGGCCAGAAGATTAAAGATCAGGGTAAACGGCAAGGATGGCAAGTATCTTGCCCATACACTTAACAATACTGTAGTTGCTCCTCCCCGTATGCTCATCGCATTCCTCGAGAACAACTTAAATGCAGACGGCAGCGTCAATATCCCTGTAGCTCTTCGTCCTTACATGGGTGGCAAGGATAAGATGATCCCCGTTAAATAATTTACAGGATAATTTATGTTTCACAAATATCTTCGCGCAGTAGGTTTCTCTAATATAGAGACCAGAGAAGAATTGCAGAGTCTTATTTCCAGATCAGTCAAAGAGGCTGACAGGAAGTCATATACCACGGTAGGCAAAACCGGTGATGTCCTCTACGGAGAGTATCATACGATGTTTGCCGACCGGTGCGGACTTTGTGTGCGCGGAGAATATGCAGACGACAATACCTTCAGATATGATTATTACTTTCCCTTTCTGGAGGGCAAGGGTGTCACATCTGAGGAGGATGTCTGCATAGAGCGTCAGCTCGAAAAACTCTCTTATGCCGGTGTTGTGGATGATTACAACATGGGCATAGCCATTATCTTTTATCTCGAAAGCATTATCACCTATATTAAATATCTGAATACAGACAGACTGCCCCTTACCGGTACGACTCTGACTCTCTCGGGACTCTCGGAGGGCGGTACCATACTCCTGCCCATCAAAAAAGATGAGGAGCAAAAGAGACAGGTAAAGCATGAAAATATGCGCAAGGCCCGGATGCTTGCCAAGGCAGCAGAGGGTGACCAGGATGCCATCAACAACCTGACTATAAAGGATATGGATACGATGGGCATCGTCCAGAAGCGTGTGATGCAGGAAGACCTTTACTCCGTTGTGGATACATGCTTTATGCCCTACGGCATCGAGTGCGATCTTTACTCGGTTATAGGTGAGATCACTTCATATGAACTGACAAAAAACAAACTGACAGGTGAAGAAATATACATACTGACTCTTGATATAAACGATATGATTTTTGATGTCTGTGTCAACAAAGCCGATGTGACAGGTGAGGTTGCGGAGGGCCGTAGATTTAAGGGAAATATATGGCTCCAGGGCAGGATCAATTATCCGGATGGGGAATAGGTTTACAGAGTATAATTATGTCAACAGCAAAGCATGTAAAATATGTATCAAAACGGATATTTATAATATTCGTTTTGGTTTTATTGACTTTCAACAATATATTCACGATCGATATCCATGCCGATGAGCCGGACTACACAGCAGAGGCGGAGGAGAGAAAGAGTGAAAAGGTAGATACCAACGAAGTACCGGGCTGGCCGGAGGGTCCTGCCATCGGTGCCGAGTCTGCCATACTCATGGATGCTGATACAGGCGAGATACTATATGCCAAAAATATAGACGAGCGCCTTTATCCCGCCAGTACCACAAAGCTCATGACATGTCTTGTGGGTATTGAAAATGCTTCCCTTGACGAGTTGGTGACAGTCAGCCGGGAGGCAATATTTGCAAACGAAGCTGACGGATCCAACATGGGACTAAAGGAAGGTGAGCAGCTCACTGTTGAGGAGCTCATGTACGGTATCCTCATCACATCTGCCAATGAGGCATGCAATGCCCTCGGCGAGCATATCAGCGGTTCCATGGACGGATATGTGGCACTCATGAATCAGAAAGCCGAGGAGCTTGGTTGTGTCAATACGCATTTTGTCACAACAAACGGCCTTCAGGATGATGATCATTATTCATCAGCCAGGGACCTTGCCTTAATAGGCAGGGAATTCTTTAAGTACGATCTGTTATGCAGACTCTCCAGCACGGCATATTATTCCATGCAGGACAACGGTCTCCATGACGCTCACGAACTATATTCCAAAAACAAACTTTATAAAAACAGGGAGTACGCATACGAGTATCTGGTAGGCAGCAAGACCGGCTTTACCAGTGTGGCCCGTCAGACTCTTGTCACATGTGCAGAAAAGGACGGCATCAGACTCATCTGCGTCATCATGAAAGAGGAGACACCGTATCAGTTTGAGGATACGATAGCTCTCTTTAATTACGGTTTTAATAATTTCTATCGTATCAATATCGCTTCTAATGAGACGCGTTATGATATCAGTCACCAGGATTTCTTTAGCGGCGAGAGTACGATATTTGAAAATACGGCCCCGGTCATATCCCTTGATACCAGGGCATCCCTCCTTTTGCCAAATGGCACTGATTTTTCCGCTCTTACAAGTGATGTCACATACGACGGCAGCAGTGCACCATACTTTGGAAATGTTAATTATTATTTTAACGGATACAAGGTAGGCTCTGTAGGCATAGCCTTTGAGGGAGAGGAGGCTCCGGACAACTTTATGACTCTTGATGAAGCCAGGGCAGCAGCAGAGGCAGAGAGCTTAAGCGGTAATGAGACAGGTAAAAAGACAGTCATCGTAAATATATGGTCAGTCATAAAGACTATATTTATCATCTTTGTCATAATAGTTATTGTCATAGTCCTCTGGACCGTAGGCAAGTTCTACTGGAATAAGTACAAGAAAAAGATCAGATGGAAAAAGAGATTCAGGGACAGTCAGGGTATCTCTACAAGAAGAGAATATAATAAATCAAAAAGAAGACGCCCTTCAAGAGGAACGTCTTCCGTAAAATCATCTGAATCAAAACAAAATCGTAAATCGTCAAAGAAACGAAATGATGTTAATTTCAATGATATAAAATTCTGATTAGTAATTATCATTTATAGAGTACTTGTCCACAACTTTGTTAAGCAGCGGCGCAGCCTTTGAGAATGCGGTCAGCATATGATTTGAGAATGTACCGCACTCGCCGCCCATGATCATGTTGTAGGCTTTCTCCCTGTCAAAGGCATCTCGGTAAACTCTCTCTCCGACAAGAGCTTCATAAGCATCTACGATAGAGACGATCTGTGCTTCTATAGGTATGTTGTCTCCGGCCAGTCCGTCCGGATAACCCTTGCCGTCATGACGCTCATGATGATGGCGGCAGATATTGTAGCTGACTTTTCTGTATTTTTCATCCTGTAAAAATTCTATCTGCTTTAGCATCTCACAGCCGTGGGTGGTATGGGATTTGATCACTTCAAATTCATCAGGTGTCAGTCTGCCGGGCTTTAGGAGAATGGTATCCGATATGGCTATCTTGCCAAGGTCATGGAGAGCGGATGCACTCTCGATGATATTTACATCTTCCTCAGTGAGACCGTACTCCATGGGATAGAGCTGTCTCACCATCTCGGCTATTATCCTCGACATCTCCTTGATACTCTTTATATGAGTATTGGACTCAAGGTTACGAAATTCCACGATGGAGCTCATTACCTCGATAATCCTGTCGTTGTAATGCTGGAGCTGTTCATTCTGCTCTTTGATACGTCCTGTCTGCTCTCTGATAACTGCTTCAAACTTCAGTCTGTTGCGGTAGAGCTCTACGATATTTTTGACACGGCCGTATACGAGAGGCTCGATGATGGGCTTGTTGATAAAGTCCGCAACCCCGTTTGCATAGCATTCCTTGATCCTGTCCGGAGTGGTCCACTCATTCATCATGATGATAGGGATCAGTTTTGATATACCCTTTTGATGGAGTACCTTTAACAGGACCATACCGTCGATATCAGGCATGACCATGTCGCAGAGGATGATAGCCACATTCTTGTAGTTCTTTGTCAGATACTCCATGGCTACACGTCCGCCGTTAAATACCTGGATATCGTACTCCTCATGAAACAGTGCAGCGAGGATATCGGTATTTTCTTTTTCGTCATCGATGATCAGTATCGTATTTCGTGCCATACTATTCCTATTCCCCTTTTATTTATGATATCTCTATTTGCCTTCCGTTGGTACGGACTGTTGAGCGTTTTCTGTCTTCCTTTACAAACAGGGAGTTGCCGTTTATGCAGACAGTGGTATTTTCATAAAGGTTACGGGTTACTTCGATTGTGAGCTCGTTTCGCTTCATTCTCCGGTAATCCAGTTCCTTAAGCTGTTTTGCCACTTCATCCTTCTGGGCTTTTATCTGGGCCATTACTGCCTGGAGCTTTATGTAGTTAGGATCCTGACGGCCCTTAAGTGCACCCATTTTCATGATGAGCGTCTCCATTACCACATGGGTTCTGCCCTCATCATTATCCAGCTTTTCCTTCTGCCTGTAGAGTGCATAGTACTCATCGGTATCCGTATCATCCACGGCACCGACTTCCACATATGTCCTGGCTTTACCCTTTGATCCGATGGTACCTGTCTCTATACCGTTTTCGGCTATGACCTTGCCGCCGCAGATCAGGGATTTCTTGCCCTTTGTCTTTAACATGCCGCGGCATGTGATATCTGAGTTTAATGAATATCCCGTCTCAATGTTTCCGCCTGATTCTACATTTGCATTTTCGAAAAATGCCGATGTGATAGTGCCTCCTGCTATGATAGAGCATTCGCCGTCAGCATTTACGCCGCCGCTTATGATTATGTTGCCCTCAGAGGACAGGTTTGCATTTTCGACAAATCCCCTTATAAACAGATCACCTGAGCATGTGATATTTACATCGGACAGGACGTTTCCGTTTATCTGGATGCTGCCGTCAAATGATATATCACCGTCGAGGTGAGTTACATCGCTCTGGAATACCAGGCAGTCCATTATCTGGATCTTGCCATCCTTGATACTCATGAATCCGTCTTTTTTTGAGAGATATTTAAGCTTATCTCTTGAGAGGATGAGGTCAGGTGAATCAAGGGGTTCGAGGTCCTTACCCTGGAGTCCCTCTAATGGCAGACCTGTTACGGTGAGTCCCTTATCTCCCGGGTTTGCCGGATGATACTCGGCTACCACATCGCCTCTGTGGATCTTTTTATATTCTGTCGGTGCAAAGTAATCTACCGATCCGTCTTCCTTTATCTCCGGTTTCTTTTCTGTTTCAATAAAGAAATATTCGAAATATCCGTCTTTACCTTTTACAGGCTGTCTGCCGTGAAGTACGGGTATCTTTACATTCATGGGGAGATTGGACAGGTTGTCCGGCAGCTCATCAGCAGCAAATCCGTATGTGAGATCGTATGCGTCCATCAATCTCTTAAGATCACCCCTGGTAAATGACTCCGGGAGCTTTTTCTTTATGATGATGCCGGCCTCCATGAGACCCTTTTCCACATATATCTTTATGCCTGTATCGATATCGTTGTAATCGTATGAGAGCTCGCTCAGTTTGTCGAACTTGATACATCGAGGCCCTGCTGGAGACCCAATCTGATCTGCTGCATCTGGCGCTCCCTAAAGAGCACGTTTGCATAGTGGGTCACATCAAGATTTCTCTCGAGACCGTATCTGATCTCCCTCATCTGACGGCCGGAATATTTTACGTCCGCATATATTCTGATATCAACATTGTGATCGATGCCCTTCTTAATCTCAGATAACTGGGCGTCGGAGTAGATCTCCCTGGGATAATTATTTATATCAAAGAGTTCTGCTTTCTTTTTCTCTTCTGCCTGGACTTTATCGAGGTCGTCGAGGAGGGAGCTGAGCCATTCCTCTTCTTCCTTCTCCTTTTTTTCAGCGGTCTTCTCAGTCTTTTCCTCGGCCTTTTTTACAACAAAGGAGTTGGTTTTGCTGTTTACGGCTTTCTTTAAGTCGTCTTCCTGAGATGATACCTCATCAAGGAGATCGAGGAGAGAGTCAGTGTTGAACATATCGTCCATACTGATTTCGTCGATCTTCAGATTATTGATATCGTCCGTCACGGATTTTCTGTTGTAATTATCCTTGCTGCTGTATCCCATAATTCCCCTTGATACTTATACTTTACTGTATTTCAAAAACCCCGTTGTGGGATTT
>CADBFE010000064.1 GCA_902793845.1 uncultured Lachnospiraceae bacterium
GATACAAAAGTGGTGATTCTCGGCCAGGATCCCTATCATGAGGAAGGCCAGGCCCACGGTCTGTCTTTTTCGGTTAATCCCGGTGTAAAGATACCCCCGTCCCTTGTAAATATTTATAAGGAGATGCATGACGATATCGGTACATATATTCCTGATAACGGATATCTGGTAAAGTGGGCAAAACAGGGAGTACTTCTTTTAAACACGCTCCTCACCGTCAGGGCCGGCGCGGCATTTTCCCATCAGGGAAAGGGATGGGAGACATTTACGGATGCCATTATTAAAAAAGTCGGAGAAAAAGATGAGCCCGTGGTATTTTTACTCTGGGGCGCCCCGGCAGGGAAAAAAGCATCCCTTATAAAAAATCCAAAGCACCTGGTGATAAAGTCTGCTCATCCAAGTCCCTTATCGGCATACAGAGGATTTTTTGGCAGCAAGCCGTTTAGTCAGGCCAATGAATATCTTAAATCAAACGGGCTTGAGCCGGTAGACTGGCAGATAGAAAATATAGGTAATGCCCTTTAATTTAAAGAAATGGAATCCGAAAAAATCAGATTAAATAAATATCTGGCATCCTGCGGTAGGCATGAAAGTGTCAGACGCAGATATCGTCGAGTATAACGGCTCCCGTGTCAAAAATATATCAGGCACAGATGAAAAGCATGTACTGGCTTTTTATAAACCGGTCGGCGTCACAGTTACCGAAAAAGATGAACATGCAAAATATATTGTGAGTGATTATATAGACTACCCGGTCAGGCTCACTTACGCGGGGCGTCTTGATAAAGATTCAGAGGGTCTCCTTATCATGACTAATGACGGTGATCTCATCAATGCAATGATGAAAGGGGCTCATCGTCATGAAAAAGAATATATCGTGACGGTTAATAAAGAGCTGACCCCTGAGCAGCTTGACAGATTCAGAGACGGTATATTTATTAAGGAACTGGGACAAAAGACAAGGAAATGCGTGGCAGAGCATACAGGTAAAAATACTTACAGATTAATCCTGACCCAGGGACTTAACCGTCAGATCCGGAGAATGTTTGGATATTTTGATATAAAAGTAAAAACATTAAAACGAATCAGGGTCATGAACATTAAGCTGGGAGATTTAAAACCGGGGAAATGGCGCAGGATTATGGATAAGGAACTCCGGGATTTATATAAAGGCGCAGGACTTGGAATAAATGATTAATTATGAAAATAGGAATATTTGATTCGGGGATCGGCGGTCTCAATGTGATGGCAGGATGCATAAAACTTTTGCCTGATGAGGAGTATGAGTATTATGCCGATTCCGACAACTGCCCGTATGGCACAAAGACGTCAGAGCAGATAATTGAATATACAGACAGAGGTATTAAGTTTCTAAGGGATAAAGGGTGCGATATTGTATGTATTGCGTGCAATACCGCTACCAGTGTGGCTGCTGCAATCCTTCGTAAGAAATATGACTTTCCGATAGTAGGCGTAGAGCCTGCCGTTAAACCTGCTGTAACAGACGGCGACAGAGATAAAAGGATCCTCGTACTTGCCACACCTGTGACAGTCAGGGAAAAGAAACTCCATGATCTCATTGAGAGATTTGATGAGCTCCACAGAGTAGATGTGCTGGCGCTCCCGAAGCTCCCTGTGTTTGCAGAGGCGGGTAAGTTTGACGGGGATGAAGTTGATGAATACCTGTCCGGTGAATTTAAGAATGTTAATACAGGGCTTTATGACAGAATAGTCCTTGGATGTACCCATTTTATCCATTATATACCTGCTTTTCGTAAGATATTTGGCGATGACTGCAGATTTCTCGACGGAGGTGAAGGTACTGCAAGAAATATTAAAAATATCTGCACTGAAAAGGGGTATTTAAGTTCAGGCAGATTTGTTATAAACTATTATCAGTCAGGACGTATCGTCACTGATAAAGATAAAAAAGATTTTTACACGAAAGTGTTAAAGAGAGTAAATGATATCAGACAACAGCTGATCAATAACATTTAGGGAGGTAGAAAAATGGCATTTTTCTCAAATGAAGCAAAAGAAGAAAGATTAAATAAGTATTACGATCCGGCGGAGATCATTGATGATCAGAAGTACAACATGGTCATGGGTGGCGTTGTAATAGAGGGACTTTTGGTTAACCTTATTTTATGTGCTGTATGCAAAAATATTTTTGAGACAGTTAATCCTATAGCATTCCTCGTATTTTATATTATCTGCACGATCGCAGGTACACTGATTGCCCGTAAATCTGACAATCCGATAGTCAGCTTTGTCGGATACAACCTGGTAGTAGTACCGATCGGACTCCTTGTATCAGCGATGGTAAATGCTTATGGCGGACTTGAGTCAGAAGTTGTATCACAGGCGTTCTTATTTACACTTATCATTACAGGCGTGATGATTGCAGGAGCTGTATTTTATCCCCAGTTTTTCTCTAAACTCGGCGGCATCCTCCTTACCAGCCTTGTCGGTCTCATCATTGCCGGTATAGTAATGGCTGTCATGGGTGTTGACTCTGTTATCTACTCATTTGTCGGAGCTGTTATATTCAGCCTCTACATTGGTTTTGACTTCTGGAGGAGCCAGCAGTATGAAAAGACGTATGATAATGCGGTTGACTGCGCACTTGATATCTACCTCGACATTATCAACCTCTTTATCAGAATCATGCAGATCCTCGGCAGAAGAAGATAATTGTTGACAGGCACCGTCGACAATTAATTTGTACTTTGAAAGACCCGATTATTCGGGTCTTTTTAAATTTTATAAAATACAACACTTTTGCAACATTTAAAAATATAAAATATTTTTAGTATAATATTTTTATAAAAAACAGGAGGAATTTGAAATGGGATTTTCGGTGAATGAATTTTTAAAGGACGGTATATTTACTGATGAGTTTAAAGATATATACAGAAATACGGGATTTGGATCTGATCTGGCCAGGGCGAGAGGTCCTTTTGTAATGTATCTCCTTTCTGAAAGAGGATTTTCTTATGAAGAGCTTAAAGCAATCGAGAATGGTACATCAAATATAACACAGGCTGAAAAAGAACAGCTTTTCTCGGATTTTATGGATGTGATGAGCAGGCATCCTTTATATTATCCGCGAGAAGTTGACGAATTAGGAATTCCTCATCCTGACATGATTAATAATGCACGTATGTACGGCAGATGGGCTCATAACGGTATTAAAAAGATAATGAATGATGTGATTCCTAAAGCGGATGATATCAAAAATCCCAATGACGCATTTAATTATCTTAATAATTTCTCCATGCTCAGCTGGTATGTAAAAGACATAGTCCAGGAGTACGAAGGTATGTGGAAGAATCCCGAAACCAGCGGTCCTGTGCTATATGAGATGGGCGAAGAGGAGATGGGCAGATTTTCCAGGGTTGAACTGGTGGCAAATACTGTAGCGTCCCTGAATACAATATTGAAAGATGAATACGGAGACAAGTATAAGGCAATGTTTTATCCTGTGGTAAAGGATTTTATAGATGAGGTTGCCGGAAAAAGTTATGATGATATTAATCAGGTAAAGCTCCTTGAAATATTTAATAAGGTAAACCTAATAGGCGCATCAGCACCTTATTTTATTAATGATGAGGAAAAAAATGATCCTAAGTACACAAAATACCTTGAGACCGGTGAAGCAGATTTTGATGTAAATTCGATAAAGTACATGTCTTCTTTTGCAGGAAAGGAAATAACACTTAAGGAGGGATTTGAGGGAGTTGATTCTTTTGTCGACGATATTGTCGATGATATGTATAACCATAAAAATAAAGATTTTACAAAGAGTATTTCAGAAGAGAAAATAAAGGGACTCTTAAATAAGCTTCCGGGAGAAATTGATTTTAAGGTGGATGCTCCTGAAGATGAGAGGGAAGCAATACGTAACCTTTATATGAATACTGCATGCAATCTTTATGATTACTATATTAACGCAGTTAATTACGAAAAAGGTTTTAAGAGCGAAGATCTCATAAAAGTTGACGGAAAGTCTCTGGCATCAATCGTTGATAAAAAATATCAGGCACTTGGATTGACAAAGGAGCAGAGACAGACAGCGATAGAATATGAATTTGCGGCTGCTCTGACTGATAAGGAAGTAAAGCTTGAATATGCTCCGTATGTATTCCAAAAAAAGGACAGAGCAATTATTCCCGGTAAGGTGACGAAAGTAACCCAGTATGACGTGGAACTTGACAGGACATACGAAGATTCCGTAAATCTCCTCATGGATCAGAACGCAGCAGTAAAGAACGGCAAGAGCCTTTATAATCTGCTGGTTAATGCTGAAAATACATACCACAAGCTCTACAATGATTCGAATAAACTCACGGATTCTACGGAATTTAAGCGGATGCTTGGTTCATTTAAGGAGATTCATGAAGTATATCAGGCTATTAAAGAAACTTATATTTTGGCGGAAAACGAGATAACGGACGAAGTATTTTATGAACTGGAGAGGACTAAAGGATATACAAAGGAGATGTTTGCAGGTCTCTTAAAGGAGACAGCAAAAAACTGCAATGATTATATCACTGCTAAAAATGCTTCCGGAAAATACAGATCAACGGATAAGGGCAATGACAGGCTCATGTCTGCTGCAGGATTCCTTAACGATCTTGATTCAAAACTCGCTACCGTCAGCCTTAAGAGTATCAAACTTAGGGATGCTGAGGGTAATAAGGTTGTGAGAAAGAGCAGTAATGATGACAGTAAGAGAAAGATGTCTTTCAAAGATCTCATGGACGAGGGCGAAAACGAGAGAAGCCAAACTGTTAAAAAATCCGACAATTCAGCCAGAGCATCAAAAAAGAGGATGCAGGAGAGAAGTGGCAGAGAAGCTAAATAAAGGTAAAAAAATGAAAAAGATACTTTTCGGGATAATAACAATTTTAATTTTGTCTCTGACAGCCTGTGGGGATACGGGTTCCAAGCGTCACAAATCGGAAGATAACGATGGCTACTATGGCGGTATGTCGTATACAACCGGTGATTTTGATCAGTATGACTATATGGAATTATATCAATCTGTGTCTTAAAATCTGGCAATTACAAATGATACAAATATCAGGATGACAGTATTTCGGGCAGGTGATACTTATTATGGGAATATTTCCGGTCTGAATTTTTGGACTGAGGTGTATGCAAACACAAGCAATCTTAAGCTTGAAGACGGACAGTTTGCGTATATTACCGCAGATATCAGACAGATATACGGAGGAGTTGGGGTACAGCAGATTAACGGAAAACCGATTATAGATTCGGTTACGGATGCTGAGTATTATTATGTAAAAGATGCCATCGACGATGAGAAGTTTGAGGAGTATGATCCGTATACCGAAAGTTTTAACGGACCTAAGATTAGCGGTAATTACCTGATCTTTAATGCCTCAGATGAATGGTATGTTTACGATGCGGACGGATTCGTAGGCAAATATGATAATCCGGAAGATGCCGAGGAAGCCATGGGATTAATGTCTTTTGGAACAGGCGGTTCGGAAAATGAGATGAGCGGTGTGAATATGTTTATCATCAAAGCAGGTGATCTATATATCGCATATTCCGATTATGCAGGCCTGGATAGCTGGAAGCCGATACTTAACGAAGATCTGGAAAGTGACTTTGAGGATATCGCAGTAAGTGACGGAGAACTTATACATATAAGCAGCGCCGATATATATACAGTCGGTAAAGATGACGAAAAGTCAGTATTGATCACGGGAGTTGACGGCGTGTCAAACTGTGATTATCAGGCTGTGATGGCTGCAATGCCGATAGATTCGTGGGATGAAGACGGTGAATATGAAGGATACGGGTTGTTTGAATATAATTTTGGAGAGTATTTTATAGTTTATACAGACGGAACATTTCATGTATATCATGATGACGGAGGCGATGTCCCCACGCTTGTCGGAGAATATGACACAGCAGAAGAAGTCAGCGATATGCTGGGTCTATAGTATCCTTAAATAATTATAATTTGATTATTGAACGCAAAAATGCTATCATAAAATGGTGAATTATATGAGTGATTGGCAAAAATATAAAGAAAATTTAAGAGAAACTAATCCTGAAATAGGGAAGGATATTGATGAAGTAGAGAAAATTTCCACCATTGTTGGTGCCATGATTGAACAAAGACATCAATTGGAATTATCTCAGAGAGATTTGGCCGAGTTATGCGGTATACCTCATTCATCTGTTGCCAGGATTGAATCTGGCAAGACTGTCCCTAATCTTTCCACACTTTTAAAAATATTTAACAAGCTTGGACTGGGTTTAACTGTACAGCCGATTAAGTGAGTTTTGAATTTATTTTAATCAGATATACAACAAATAAAATACCCGCGAATGCTATACCGGCAGGGTATGCGACAGCAGCACTCAGTCCGAATCCTTCCTTAGCCATGAGGATATAAGTCAAGGACACAGCAGACATAAATGTCGCCGGAAGAGCTGTTATAAGAGAAACAAATCTGTTCTTGCTGTTTTTATCAAGATATACAGTTGCAACCCACAGAGATATCATCGCGAGGGTCTGATTACTCCATGAGAAATATCTCCATAAAACATTAAAATCAAGTTGTGTTAACACTGCGCCTATACCAAGTAGGGGCAGTGTTATTATTAATCTGTTTTTTATCTTTTTCTGATCCATCCCGGTCCACTCGGAAAGTATGAGGCGGGCACTTCTGAAAGCGGTATCCCCTGATGTGATGGGGCATACAACAACGCCGATTATGGCTAATGCGCCTCCGATATTTCCGAGCATGGTTTTACTGATTTCATATACTGTACCGGACTGTCCGAGACTGGATAATGCTTCATTTAATAAGCCGGTGCCGTTATAGAATGCAACGCCGGCAGCTGCCCATACGAGTGCTATTACAGACTCGATTATCATAGCACCGTAAAAGACCTTACGGCCTGATTTCTCACTGGTGATACACTTGGCTATCATAGGAGACTGGGTAGCATGGAAACCGGATATGGCTCCGCATGCAACTGTGATAAACATAAACGGCCATACAGGCAGATTATCAGGATGAAGATCCGTCAGGGTGATTTCCGGTATGTTGTAATCTGGGATAAATATTATGGCGCCGGCAATACTGAGTGCCATAACTATAAGGATGATTCCAAACACGGGATAAAGCTTTCCGATAAGTTTATCTATGGGTAAAAGAGTAGCGAGTATATAGTATAAAAGGATAACGATTATCCAGAAAGTGACAGACAGACTGTTTGGAGTAAGCTTTGCTATAAGTGCTGCAGGACTTGTCACAAAGACGGTTCCTGTTAATAAAAGTAGCAGAACGGAGAAGGCTCTCATCAGATACAGAGCCGGTTTTCCGAGGTAGATGCCGGAGAGCTGCGCAATAGAGGCACCGCCGTTTCTTTCGGATATCATACCACTCATATAATCATGTACAGCACCGCCAAGAATGGATCCAAATACAATCCATAAGAATACAACAGGACCAAAGCAGGCACCCATAAGTGCTCCAAATATAGGACCTGTACCTGCTATGTTGAGGAGCTGTATAAGGAAAGCTTTCCATGTTTTCATGGGGATACAGTCTACGCCGTCATTTATTGCAATGGCTGGTGTTTTGCGGTCGTCCGGTCCGAAAACTTTCTCGACCAGCCTGCCGTATGTCATAAATCCAATTAACAGAATTAGAAGTGAAACGATGAATGAAATCATATATTTTCTCCCAGTTTTATACTTGTACTAAAAGGTCTTTTGCCTTATTCTAATTCTATCAATTGGAAAATTTATTATCAACAAGCCGTTTATTAAGGTGACAGGCACCGTATATTAAAAATGAAGGATATATGATATGGATTTGGTAGAAATATTTGAGGTGATTTTCGGAGCATTATTTATTATCGCAGCAATATTAGGCAGCCGGGAGATTTTTGGAGGTATATTCTATTCGAGAAAAGTGAGGGCAGTTGTGGCCGATATTGATATAAAAGCCTACTCCCATATAGACGGGGTGAGATATTCAGACGGTTACGACAGGTATCTGGCCAAAAAACGAGACAGGAAACGGCAAAAACAAAGAGGCAATCGAAAAAAGCAAAGATACAGAGATAACGTTGTTGAACACATTAGCTTCGCTTACGATAATGGAGGAGAGATTTATAAAACAGCTCCTAAAGCCACGATATGTCCGATAAGTCCTTCTCTGATTGATAAATCTGCTGAGTACAATATTATGGTTAGTCGTAAGTGCCCGTGGAAAGCTCGTCTTGGTTTATTTGAGGTGCTTAGAGTAAATTTCTGTTCTGATTCAAATATAGTTATGAAGCTTTTCGGTTTCATTATGTATATTGGTAATTTCCTGATGCTTTTAGCTGCTGATGTTGGACTGGCCGCCCTGGGCGCCTGGATTATCAACTTAGGAATCAATGGAATCAGATAAACGGCCCAGGTTAGAGCAACGTTAACAAATTGTGAACAAGTTTAGGTATGCAATACAATTCATGGTTGCGTTAATTTTCGAGTTATGTTAAGATACATTTGTTTTTGTATATGGAGGCAGTTATGTTAAGAACAATTTTAACTATATTATTTATAATCGTTTCAGTTGCATTATCGATCATCGTTCTTATGCAGGAAGGCAAGTCTGCAGGACTTGGTGCTATAAGCGGTGCGGCTGAGAGTTATTGGGGAAAGAATAAGGGACGTTCCATGGAAGGTACTCTTGTAAAGATCACAAGGGTTCTCGCGATTTCGTTCATCGTTCTTGCTGCAGTACTTAATATATCGAGATTCTAAAATTAGAGGATATGATATTTACGGCACCCTGATAAAACGGGGTGTCTTTTTTTACCTGAAAATATGAAAAAGAAAGTATACAAAGAAAAGAAAAATACAAAATTTCATAAATCGTCAGACCGCAAATCCGATAAAGCACCGGTAAAGAGCGGGGTGACACACTCAGTCGATGAAGCAAGGAAGCAGAAGATCATCGATTTACTTAAAGACGATATTTATGTGCCCATGAAGGAAAAGGAACTTGCCATAGTGATGCAGGTTTCCGATGCTGACAGGGTTGCCTTTAACAAGGCTCTTCAGGAGCTGGTCCTCGAGAGCAGGATCACCATCAGCAAAAGGGGTAAATATACAATCAGTGACGGCAGTAACATAACGGGAGTGTTTACATCCCATTCATCCGGATACGGATTTGTAACTGTAGAAGGCAGAAAAGAAGACTACTTCATACCAAAGAGCAAGACAGGCGGTGCATTCCACGGTGACACTGTCATCATCAGACCTCTCTTTGGCAGACGGGGAGAGCGTACGGAAGCCGAGATCACAAATATTGTCTCTCATAATACAGAAACGGCTGTCGGAATATTCCAGAGACTTAAGGGCTTTGGATTCGTAATATGCGACGACAGACATATCCCGGACATTTTTATTTCAGAAGAAAAATTTAATAAAGCAAAAGACGGTCAGGTCGTAGTAGTGAAGATCACTTCATACGGCGGTGACGGCAGAAAGCCGGAAGGCGAGATAACAGAGGTTCTGGGTGAAGTGACCGACAGCGGTATAGATGTCATGTCTATCATCAGAGGTTTCGGTATTCCGGAAGTATTTGATAAAGAGGTTATGGCTGCATCAGAGCAGATCCCGGAGGAAGTGATCATCCCGGAAGATGAAAACCGTGAAGATTTAAGGGATTTATATACAGTCACAATCGACGGCACTGATACAAAAGATATAGATGACGCAGTGAGTCTTGAGATAAAGGACGGAGATTATATCCTCGGAGTACATATAGCCGATGTTTCGGAATATGTCCATGAAGGTGATGTCCTCGACAGGGAAGCACTTAAGCGCGGTACCAGCGTATACTTTGCCGACCGGGTCATCCCAATGCTGCCTGTCAGACTCTCAAACGGCATCTGTTCATTAAATGAAAAGGTGGACCGCCTTGCCATGAGCTGCATCATGCGTTTTGACAGATCAGGTTCTCTAAAGGATTACCGTATAGCGGAAACCATAATTCATGTTGATGAAAATATGAACTATCCGTCGGTACTTAAGATTTTAAACGGTGATGAGAGTGAGCAGGCTCTTCATGAAAAGGCAACACCGATGCTCCTAAAGATGAATGAGCTGGCCCATACACTACGGGCGAGACGCCGTGACCGGGGCAGTGTTGATTTTGATACAAGAGAATCAAAATTTGAACTTGATGAAAACGGCACACCGGTAAATATCTATGCGAGGGTAGCCGACGATGCAACCATGCTCATAGAGGACTTTATGCTGGCCGCCAATGAGACTGTGGCATCCCACATGTTCTGGCAGGATAAGCCGTTTCTCTATCGTATACATGAAAAGCCTGATGAAGACAAGATACAGAGTCTGTCGATACTGGTTAAGAATTTCGGCTTTTACATAAAGGGAGAAAAAGGCGACCTCCATCCCAAGGAACTCCAGAGACTCCTTAACGAATTTAAGGGCAGAAGTGAGGAGCCCGTCATATCAAGGCTGGCCCTCCGCAGTATGCAGCAGGCCAGATACTCTCCTGAATGTGAGGGACATTTCGGACTGGCTCTTAAATATTATACCCATTTCACCTCGCCTATCAGGCGTTATCCCGATCTACAGATACACCGCATCCTGAAGGAGGATTTAAGGGGACAGCTAAATGAAAAGCGTATAGGCCATTATTCATATATCCTTGAGGATGTGGCAAAACGCTCATCAAAGGCAGAGCGCAGAGCTGACGAGGCAGAGCGTGAGGTTGAGAAACTAAAGAAAGCCAAGTATATGGAGAATCATATAGGTGAGATATATGACGGAACCATATCGGGAGTCACTTCATTTGGCATCTATGTGGAGCTTGAAAATAC
>CADBFE010000065.1 GCA_902793845.1 uncultured Lachnospiraceae bacterium
CAGAGTGTAAGTGCAGTAATGCATTCAGCGGATGGTTACTAATAGGTCGAGGACTTATCCTAAAAGGTAGGAAGGTTCAGGAAGAACGAGATAGAGAAACAGATAGATCAAGAGTGTGTGTTCGGTTTTCAGAGTACTGATAAATCGCATGGCCCAGTGGCTCAGTTGGTTAGAGCGCCGCCCTGTCACGGCGGAGGTCGTCGGTTCGAGTCCGATCTGGGTCGTCGCCTGAAGGCGCGTTTTACGGCTCCATGGTCAAGCGGTTAAGACATCGCCCTTTCACGGCGGTAACACGGGTTCAATTCCCGTTGGAGTCATATATGCCGATGTGGCTCAATTGGCAGAGCAGCTGATTTGTAATCAGCAGGTTATCGGTTCGAGTCCGATCATCGGCTTTAAAACAAGAACTCGTTTCGGCGAGTTCTTCGTTTTATAAAATGGACCTGTAGCTCAGTTGGTTAGAGCAACCGGCTCATAACCGGTCGGTCCTGGGTTCGAGTCCCCGCAGGTCCACTATATGGGAAACTTTTTGTTTCCCATTATTTTTAAGAACGATTTATGGCCCAGTGGCTCAGTTGGTTAGAGCGCCGCCCTGTCACGGCGGAGGTCGTCGGTTCGAGTCCGATCTGGGTCGTTTTTTCTTTTATAAGCCGGCGTGGCGGAACTGGCAGACGCGCAGGACTTAAAATCCTGTTGTAGAAATACAGTACGGGTCCGATTCCCGTCGCCGGCACTATATTTAAGACACTAGAAATACCCGATAACCTTATGCATTAAGGTTTTCGGGTATTTTTTGTTTTTCTGGATAAATATATTCTTTTGTATTATGACAAAAGTAATACTGTTTGATTTGTCATGCAGAGTATCAGTTATAATCAACGGATATCAGACAAAGTCCCTGGGCCGGAGCTGTGAATCCTGCGAGTTTTCTGTCCGTGGCCTCAATCAGTTCGGGGATACTCTCCGGAATTCTCTTTCCATAGCCGACCTCAAGGAGTGTACCTGTCAGTATTCTGACCATGTGCTGGAGGAAACCTGTTCCGTGGTAAGTAAACGTGATATATCCGCTTTTCTTTTTTATCTCTATCTTATCGACTATTCTGACGGTGGATTTTTTCATTTTCAGATTGCTGCAAAATGATGCATAATCATGTTCGCCGGTGAGATATCCGGCTGCTTTTATCATTTCTTCCAGATCAGGTTCCTGATCCAGACGGTATAAATATTTTCTGTCAAATACAGGCTTGTTTTCTCCGTAGTAGCATGTATATCTGTATGTCTTTCCGACAGCCTTGTATCTTGCGTGGAAACGCTCCGCAGCAATTTTAAGATCGGTTACGCATATATCATCCGGCAGGTATCTGTTTATCTGTTCTTTTAATTCCTGCTCGCTTAAGTTTGTTGTGATCACGGCATTTGCAACCATACCCTTTGCATGTACGCCTGCATCTGTACGGCCGGCACCGATCACTTCCGTCTCTGTCTCTGTCAGTTTTGATATCACAGATTCCAGCTTGCCCTGTATTGTATCTTTATCCGGCTGATGCTCCCATCCGTAGTATCTCGATCCGTCATATGATATGGTTAACTTATAATTATTTTTACTTATTTTGGCCATGAGTTATATTTTATCTTTCTAAATTATGTAAATTTATATTTTTATCTGTATTTTTGTCATAAAAAATGGTATTATTCAATTTGTGAAAGAAGAAAAAATTGATTTTTTATCACATATTGTTCACATAATTATATGGAAAGTGTGGTATAATATCAATATAGAAGTAAAAGGAGGTGGACTTTTATGGCAGAGAAATTTGTTATAAGAGATACAAAATCCGGGGAGTATATGGCAGAGAAATTCATGAGAGGTTTTTATTTCACAAGTGATATTTCTCAGGCTATAAAAGCAAAGACAAAAGAAGAGGCACAGGGCAAGATTGATAAGCAGACTGTTAAGGCAGCATCCATTCTTACAATCGACAGCGTTAACTTCTCTTAAGTTGATTTGTTTGAATTTTATCGGATAGGATGCCCGGGATTTTTTGGGCTTATTATGGGGATGAGATTTCTCATCCCCTTTGTTAGTAAAAGGAGATATATAAGGTGGAAAAGATAGCAAGCTTTACAATTGATCACATTAAACTTCAGCCCGGCGTATATGTATCGAGAAAAGATCATGTCGGCGCGGAGACACTCACAACATTTGACCTGCGTATGACATCTCCCAATGAGGAACCTGTCATGAATACGGCTGAGATGCATACCATAGAGCATCTTGCGGCCACATATCTGCGCAACGATCCTGAGTATAAAGACAGGACGATTTACTTTGGACCTATGGGCTGCAGGACAGGATTTTATCTGATACTTGCAGGCGACCTTGAGTCAAAGGATATCGTGGACCTGATGGTCAGAATGTTTGAGTTTATCAGAGACTTCCATGATGCGGTACCCGGTGCGTCAC
This sequence comes from uncultured Lachnospiraceae bacterium, assembly GCA_902793845.1. Classification (GTDB taxonomy): domain Bacteria; phylum Bacillota; class Clostridia; order Lachnospirales; family Lachnospiraceae; genus NK4A136. The sequence goes on from CADBFE010000065.1 coordinate 2,465, forward strand.
CTAAGGACTGTGGCAACTATCTCGATATGAATCTGCCGATGGCAAACTATCTGGCAAAGAGATATCTTGATAATACCCTTTACGGAATAGATGAAAAGCATCTCATCTATCCGGTCTGATTATAAATGGAGGAAAACTCGTTGAAGAAAATAGGAATTATCGGTGCGATGGACCTGGAGGTCAGCACATTAATAGAAAAGATGAATGTTGTAAAGACTGTCACAAAGGCAGGCATGACATTTAATGAAGGCAAGATATGCGATACAGACGTTGTGGTAGTAAAGTGCGGTATCGGTAAAGTCAATGCCGGTATCTGCGTCCAGATCCTTGTGGACTTATTTGATGTAACCCATGTGATCAACACAGGTGTAGCAGGATCTCTTAAGGATGTAATAGATATAGGTGATATCGTAGTCTCAACAGATGCAGTGGAGCATGATATGGATGTATCACCTTTAGGATACAAAAAAGGTCAGATCCCCCAGATAGACAGATTTTCATTTGAGGCCGATCCGGCTATGCGTGATGAGGCAGTTGCCACATGTAAAAAGGTCAATCCCGATATAAATGTATATACAGGCAGAGTGGTCAGCGGAGACCAGTTCATCTCGGATAAAAAGGTTAAAGAGGGCCTGATAGCTGACTTTGACGGATACTGCGCAGAGATGGAGGGCGGTGCAATAGCCCACGTGGCATACCTTAATAAAGTGCCTTTTGTTGTGATCAGAGCTATCTCTGATAAAGCCGATGATTCGGCTCAGATGGACTACCCCACATTCGAGAAAAAAGCAGCAGAACACTGTGCCGCTCTGATTCTTGACATGGTTGGACGTATTTAAAAAAATATTAGACAAATTGTTCAAAATGTATTATCATTGTAAAGGTACGTTATGTATATAAATACATAGCGGGGGAGTTCGAAAAAATCCAGATGGGAGTTTCAAAAGTATGGCAAAGATATTAATCGTTGATGATGCGGCTTTCATGAGAATGATGATTAAGGACATTCTCTCAAAGAATGGATATGAAGTAGTTGGTGAGGCTGAGAACGGAGCTGTAGCTGTTAATAAGTATGCTGAAGTAAAACCTGATCTTGTACTTATGGATATCACAATGCCTGAGAAGGACGGTATCCAGGCACTTAAAGAGATCAGAGCAAATGATGGCAATGCCAAGGTTATCATGTGTTCGGCAATGGGTCAGCAGGCAATGGTTATCGAGGCTATTCAGTCAGGTGCCAAGGACTTTATCGTAAAGCCTTTTCAGGCAGACCGTGTTATCGAGGCCGTTAAGAAGGTTGTTGGTTAATTAAATATTGTAACGATCAGAGGACATGCAGATGCATGTCCTTTTTTTATGCAGAGGCGCCTTTATCTTTTCTACTCGAATATGCGGCGGTGTGGTAAAATATAAATGTAGAGCAATGGTAAATGTATCAGATAAAAGAGGGAGGTTACCATGGGAACATATAATATCATCACGATCGGAAGAGAATTTGGCAGCGGCGGCAGGGAGGTAGGCCTCAAGCTGTCAGAGAGACTGGGGATACCCATCTATGACAAGGAGATCCTTGAGGAAGCATCAAAAAAGAGCGGATATACAAAAGAACTTTTTGAAAAGCATGATGAGAAACCTACAGGCAGTTTCCTCTATTCACTGGCACTCGGTACCACAGGTTACGGAGGAGGATACCAGAGGCCGCTTATACTTGATATTTATCTGGCCCAGTTTGATACGATCAGGAAACTTGCAAAAGACGGACCGGGTATATTTATAGGCAGATGCTCAGATTATGTTCTGGCTGATTTTCCCGGCAGCTTCCACGTCTTTATCAGTTCTGATATGGAGAACCGTGTCAGCCGTATCATGCAAAAGATGCAGGTCAATGAGAAAAAAGCCAAGGAGATAATCATAAAGGCCGACAAGGACAGAGCAAGCTTTTATAATTATTATTCAAATCATATATGGGGGGATTCGAGACATTATGATATCTGCCTGAACACAGGTAAATTCGGTATAGACGGAGCGGTAGATATCATCGAAAACTGTGTTAAATAATTTTTTTCGGATTATAAATATTTTTGCAATAAAACGGTCCGCTTATGAATTTATCTTTTATCTGAAAGGGACAAAAGTGTAATGTTGCTGTTTATGAGCACCATGGGGACACCGGAAGATGACAAAAACAAAATACTTGAGAAGAGCCTTAAGAGAATTGCAAAAGGTGAGACGGACAGGATAGCCGATATATACGACGAGGTAAACTCATCACTCTACGGATATATATTATCATTTCTGAAAAATCCTACAGAAGCCGAAGATGTGCTTCAGGATACATATGTAAAGATATGTCAGAGTGCGGGTATGTACAAGTCGATGGGAAAACCGATGGCATGGATACTCACAATTGCGAGAAATCTCTCTCTCATGAAGATCAGGAGCAGAGCAAAGTTTGCCGATATCGAAGAATACGAATGGGACAACTTAAGCGAGGGAACAGGAGATTTTCACGTGGAGGACAGGGCTGTACTGACGGCGGCGATGAGCAAGCTTAGCAGCGAGGAGAGCCAGATAGTCATGCTGCACGCAGTCTCCGGAATGAAACACAGGGAGATTGCAGATATGTATGATATGCCGCTGGCAACAGTACTCTCAAAGTACAACAGAGCACTTAAGAAACTTAAGAAGGAACTGACAGATCAGGGATTAGATAATTAAAGGACCTATGAGATGACATCTGAAAAAATTGAGAGCAGACTAAAAAATGCGGTGGAGAATATCACTCCCGACATAAAGACAAGAGTCCTTGAAAAATGCAGGGAGACCGATAAATCAGGGGACAGGATCATCGTCATGAAAGATGCAAGAAACAGAAAGCGTGAGATGATCTACAGGTTTATCACAGTAGCAGCCCTGGTACTTCTGGTCCTCAACGTATCCGCGGATATGATAATCAGCAGAGCCCAGAGGACAGTTGAGACTGTAGTTGATATTGACGTCAATCCCGGCATAGAACTGCACATAAACAGAGATGACAAAATAATTTCTGCCATAGCCGTCAATGATGACGGCGCCGAGATACTTGACGGAATGGACCTCTCGGGTACCCAGACCAGGGTAGCTGTTAATGCCATAATCGGCTCGATGTTTGAGCACGGATATCTGATGGGCGAGACTGACTCCATACTTGTATCTGTCACAAACAAGGATCCGGAAAAATCAGATGTGATAAAGGAGACTATCTCCGGGGATATCGACAGTCTGATGAGTGCATACAACAGGGAGGTCAATGTCATCAGTCAGGTTGTATGTGATGATGAGGAATTAAATGCCATGGCCCTTTCGTACGGGATATCGATAGGTAAGGCATCCCTTATCAGAAATATCATCGAGACATACGGTGTATATACAGTAGAGAATCTCGTATACTTAAATATCACAGAGCTAAATGAGATAATATGCGGATTTGAGACAGAGAACGTACAGGAAGATGAATCTGCCGATATACCTGAAAGTCAGGGAGAGCCGGACCCTCAGGCTCCCACAGATGAGGATATGCCGGGTAATGATACTGCATATTATGAGGATGAGTCGGTATCGGAAAACAGTATATCCGAAAATGACGTATCGGTATCTGAAAATCAGGCAGTTACAGGTGATGCACCGGCAGTCACTGATAACGGAGCAACCGGTGATGAAGCCGATCCGGAAGGGGCGGAAAACAGGACAGACGGAGATAATAATACCGTATCGTCAAATGAAATAAGCGAAGAAAACCTCCAGGATACAACGACAGCAGGAAATTAGAAAAGGGATTTTGTAAAACAGACCGGCCTTTAAATGGGCCGGTTTTTTAAATGACAACTCAGGTGAAATTCAAAATAAAAAAGAGTATAATTAAAACAGTATTTCTTAATTTATTCTTGATTATAAGGAGGTTACACTTATGGCAGCATATCCTACACCGCACATCGATGCAAAACCGGAAGATTTCGGTAAAACAGTTCTTATGCCGGGAGATCCGCTCCGCTCAAAATTCATCGCGGATAATTTCCTTGAGAATGCAAAACTTGTAAATAATGTAAGAGGTATTCAGGGATATACCGGAACATATAAGGGGACAAAAGTTTCGGTCATGGCCAGTGGTATGGGCATGCCTTCGATGGGCATATACAGCTATGAACTGTTTAATTTCTTTGAAGTAGATAATATCATCAGGATTGGTTCCGCAGGATCCATAAACAATGATGTAAATGTCAGAGACCTGATCATAGCCATGGGAGCATCTACAAACTCAAATTTTGCAAGGCAGTATGAACTGCCGGGTACATTTGCCCCGGTAGCAAATTATGATATGATGCGTCTTGCCATTGAGGAGGCCAAAAATGCAGGAGCAAATTATCATGTGGGAAACGTACTCTCGTCGGACACATTCTATGATGTCCAGGCAGATGCCAACGATAAATGGATCAGGATGGGCGTGATGGCTATTGAGATGGAGACGGCAGCTTTATACATGACTGCAGCATATTCAGGCAAGAGAGCCCTCGGTATTTTTACATGCTCAGATCATATATTAAAGGGAGAATCCCTCCCCGCAGCCGAGAGACAGAATTCATTCACACAAATGATGGAGGTCGCATTAAATACTGCTGCAGACCTTGAGAAATTATAGGCATTTAATTGTCTAATCAGTTGAAAAAGATGGCTTACATGGATATAATTTATTATGTATTTTTATGTAAAGAAATAATAAAGCCATTTTAAAAAGTGGGAGTATGGAGGAAATCAGTAATGAAAGAGATGATGATGGCGTATCATCCGGTCAAAAAGGAAATCCGTTTTTTTGGTAAATTTAAAGGGGAATTTGTAGAGATACCATACGATGAGTGCCCGAAACTCGAGCCTTACAGCCCGGGAGCAGGAGAGTTTGTACTTCAGAATCAGGGTTCAAAATTCTTTGATGATATCTATGATCAGTTTTCTAATGACGATGTTCACATTACATTCAAGGGAACAAAGATCGATTACGAGGATCTTCAGAAGAAGATAGCAGATTACAATGCAATGAAAGAAAAGGAAGCATTTAAGATAACAAAGTTTATCGAGCTCCCTAATGTATCTGATATCTATGACTGTATCAACGAATTCTGCGACAGTGCCCTTGAATCATTTGACAATATGCTTCAGGACAACGAGACAAAACTCGTATTCAAGAAGAGACGCCAGCTTTTTGATGAAAAGAGATCCAACCTTGATAAGGATGAGGTAAACCTCTGTCTTGTAGGTACATACAGTGCAGGTAAGTCAACATTCATCAATGCCGTTATCGGCAAGCGTATCCTGCCTGAGAGTATCAACTCCGAGACAGCAAAGATGTTTAAGATCCGCAATGCTGCAAATCCCGCAGTCAGCTTTACCATCAGGTCAAAAGCTTCTGACAAGGGTGATATCATCAGCCTTGCATGGAATGAAAAGCTTAAGCAGTTTGAGGTACAGAGCGGTCTCAATACGAGAAATGCAGATGAGATGCGTACGAGACTGGGCCGTGAGGCAACTACATTTGCCGAAATGGGCCTGCGTCAGCATGAGCAGCTCTGCCGTATCCTTAAAAATCTGAATGATATACCAAATGTTGAGCAGGAGGACGGCACACCGTTTATTAACGGTGTCATCGACGTAGAGTTCCCTATTCCTCTTTGCAAGAATATCAACTTTACATTCTTTGATACACCGGGTACAGACAGCAACTCCAATGAGCATCTGCTCATCCTAAAGGAGGCGCTTCAGCAGCAGACAAACTCCATCCTCATCGTCATTTACGAGCCTACCAAGATGGAGGGTACAGGTAACTCAGTACTCTATAAACTGATTACAGGATTTAATGACGCAAAGAGCAAGGACGGTAATGTATCGATCGACCTTGCAAGATCGTTCCATGTCATAAACCAGGCTGACACAAAATCAGCAAAAGACCTCAAGGTACTCCGTAACAAGAAGGTAAAGGTAAGCCTTAAGGAAGAGGATAAGATCTACAATGAGGAGCCTACTGAGATAGATCTCTCAAAAGAAAAACTCTTCTTTGTATCATCAAAGGCCGCATATATCAGCAAGGCAATCAAGGGCAATATCGATCTTGAGGATGAGCGTACATGGCTTGCAAACCACAAGCAGGAGATCAACAATGAGCCGATGACAGATCCTTTCACAGAGACTGATGAGAGCATCACATCTGACAACGGTATTTTCTACAGATACGATAAACTGGCCGGAGCAGACTTTGAGACAAAGCAGCTGATCGAGGACTGCGAAAAAGAGACAGAGAAGTGCGGCAACTCTCTTGAAGGTGTTATCCAGAGGATTTACATCAACTCAGGCATGTATGCCATCGAGAAAGAAATTGAGAAGTATGCTCAGAGATATGCCCTCGCAGTTAAGGCAAAGGGTCTCTACGACGGTATCAGGAGTATAGTCGATTTTGTAAAGGCTGACTGTGAGGCCATTGAAAATCAGGCAAGACTCTCAAAAGAGCATATAGAGAAAAATATTGAGATCATGAAGACAAGCATGGTTTCCGATATCGAGCAGGCTCATGAGGAATTTGTAGCCCGTATCACAGACGACAGTCTCGAGACACAGGTTCAGGAGATCAAAGCACTTGTAAAGGCTATCGAGGAAAACCAGGTCCTCGCCAGCAAGCAGGCTGACAAGATGCAGTGGATAGCACTCCGTCCCGAGGTATTTGAGGCCAAGAACAAGATCATCATCTCAGAATTAAACAGATATCTCCAGGATATCGATGACTACTACAAGATGATTAGAGGAGATATCCTCTTATCACAGGTTAATGAGCTTAAAAATATCATCATCCAGAAGATTAAGGAATACAAGGGTATCGATGAGGAACTGATAAGACGTATTGCAAATATTTCAGATACGGAGATCCCGCCTTCAGAGATGAGCGCCCTCAAGATGAACGATTACCTGAACGATCAGAAGGCAATCCTCATCTTCAATACCATGGATAAAAAGGCTTACAAGCGCGATGTGGAGCGTGCATTCAATGAGCAGACCGTAAAGCAGTTCATCGCTTACAAGACAGAGGTCATCAAGGTTGCACAGCAGCGTACAGCAGCCATGGTTGAAGAATTTAAAAACAATATCGATACCATCTCCGGTTCTCTCGAACTCCTCATCAAGGATGAAAACAGAGCCGTGGAAGAGCAGAGAAAGGCCAAGGAAGTCCTTGAGCTCGTTGAGACAAAAGACGCAGAGCTTAACAGAAAGATCTGGGGAGAAGATATAAATGACAAGTAAGAGCGACGAGTTGACCGGACTTAAGAGTGCCGAGCAATTTCGTAACAAGGTAGAGCAGTACATGGCATATTCGTCTGTTGCTTCGCCCTACGCCCTGCTCATTCTTGACATAGTCAACTTTAAACAGGTAAATGAACAGTACGGACACATGTTTGGAGACAATGTCCTCATCCAGGTGGCCGATACTCTTATAGACAATATCAATCCGGGAGATTATGCAGGCAGACTCGGAGGAGACGAGTTTGTACTTTTCCTCCGCAATGTCAGTGAGGATGCGGTAAACAATCTCTGTGACCGTCTCTGCCGTCAGATCAGAAATATATATGTCGGCGAGAATATCCTGATAGATGCAAATATCGGAGCCGTTGTATCAAGCGACCCGACAGTGGAGTACATGAATCTCCTTCAGACAGCCGACATAGCTCTCGGATATTTATCAGAAGAGGGCGTAAACGGTGTCAGGATCCTTAAGGAGATAGCAGCAGAGGCCCAGGATATGACATTCTCTGCTATCTATGAGAGAGAGTATAGATCGTCACTCGGTACCAAGGAGAAGAGGCTAAGTGAGCTCATATTTGAACTCCTTGAGCAGGCAAAGGATATTGATAAGGCTATAGGTGCAGTCCTCGCCCTTGTAGGAGAA
>CADBFE010000066.1 GCA_902793845.1 uncultured Lachnospiraceae bacterium
CGACCTTCTCTCATTTCCGGCCCTACGCTCTCTCCTGTTAGAATTAATATTTTTTACATAAGCAAGGAATGTACCAAAAAACTGATTTATAATGGCTCCTAAGATAATGATATACATATTGTAATAAAGCCAGATCAGCATAACTACAATAGTTGTAAGGCTGCCGTACATGGAAAATCCGCCGAATATATCAATATAAACCGAAAACAGATATGCGATAAGCATCCATCCCCCTGCGGAAAATATAGCACCGGGGAGCTGGGCAAAAAGCTTAAGCTTAACATTAGGGATGATTGTGTATGCAAACATGAAAATCAGTGCAAAAAATGCAAGGCCGTAAATATATCGAAACTGAAGGAGAAAATCAAACAGGGGCTTAAGCGCCGGAGCAAAGCCTATGATTACATTGGCGATAACCTTACCGTAAACCAGGGTTACAAGAGTAAACACGATTATGCATATAAATATAAGCGTATAAAAAGAGCCCCATAGTCTAAGCTTTAAAAAATTTCTCCGCTCATCCACGCGGTATGCGGAGTTTAAACCGTTTATAAGCGCCCAGAAGCCTTTACCGGAAACCCATATAAGAACAATGGCCGTAGCTGATACAAGAGCTATGGATGTATCATGGTACTCCGAAACGATATCATCAATAAAGTTGAGCACATATACAGGTATGAAATCGGAAAACTCCCGGCTGAGTCCTGTGATATCCAGATTGGTATACGGCAGGATGCTACCGAAGAGCATTACCACGGGTATAAATGAAAGAAACATAAAAAAAGCAGCACTGGCAGCAAATGCATATGCCTTACTGTCCTTAACCGCTAATCCGAAATCACTTAAAAATTCAAAAATCTTTTTCATATTCCCGGCCCGTTTTACTAACAAAAAACTCGAAATGCAGGCTCTTTATAGTGACTCCTAGCTCGCGCTAGGTGGGTGACCGCAGCCATATCTTCTGTCTTCCACTGCAAAGGAGGCCTGACATCATATACGGCGATATAGGAATCCCGTTTAAAGTATTGTAGGATCAACATTAAAGAACCCTGCCTTGCGGCTGCATTCCGAGTTATTTATATCATTATACAATATTTTATTGAAAAATCATAGTATTATATCAATTATAAAGTGTACCTGCCATGGCGGCAATTTCATCGGCTGCTGCATGGAGTTCCTCGATTGTAGCGTTAATCGTACTCATCTCCTGGCTCTCCTCGGCAATGCCTAAGCTTATCTGATTGATTTTCTCAAGAATATCCTTAACAGAGTTATTTACGTTTGTCAGTTTCTCAGAAATATGCTCAGTTGTCTCTTTTGTAGAATTTGATAGAGTCTGAACTTCTGTAGCAACTACAGCAAATCCTCTTCCTGCCTCACCTGCTCGTGCAGCCTCAATCGAAGCATTGAGAGAAAGAAGGTTTGTCTGGCTTGCAATACTCTGAATGCTGCCAATAATTTCCATTGATGCGGTTACAGCACTTTCGATAATTGCGGCAGCCTCTGATACATCCTCCTGCTTGCTCTGAACGCTTACCATCTGCTCTGTAGCCTTCTCAACATTGGTGGCAATATCCGCAATGCCGTTTCTGAGGGATTCAATCTGAGGCTCCATCTCCTCCTTAAATCTCTCACGGTTCTTTTTCTGCTCCGAAATATCAAGTATTGTTCCGGCAGCCATAAGAGGCTTTGAATCTCTCGACCATACTACATAGCTTGAAGCACGAACCCATACATAATGTCCGTCTTTATGCTGGATACGATATTCCATATCAAATACCTGCTTGCCTGTAGGATCAGCGAGCTGCTTGCCCATCAGAGCAGATGCTCCAGGTACATCATCGGGATGAATCTTTGTAATCCATGTCTGCATGATATCGGGGAAATCTGATGATCCCGGAGTATAACCAAGAATCTTCTTAAACTGATCCGAGTAAACCATAGGCGACGCAGGATCGTCGATAGCATATTTTGTGAGGTCCATTGACCATGAACCTTCAAGCATCATCTTGTCTACCGCATATGAACGCCTTGAATCATGTTCAAGAGTTGCCTGGGCCTTAATTCTTTCATCGATATCATTAAATGAGCCTATAAATACTATTGGCGAACCGTCATGACGACGTAAACACTCTCCTGCGGCATGGAACCATCTGTAATCTCCATTTTTCATAAGGAGCCTGTAATCAATATCAAACTTGGTCTTGCCACTCTTATCCGTCTCTGCTGCACCATATGCGGCAAATACTGCTTCAACTTCCTCGGGATGAATGATTTTTCCAAGAGCATTAATGTCATCGGGAAATTCAGTTTTACTGTATCCCAGCATTCTTCTCATCTCGTCAGAATATATTACTTTATACATCTGACCGTTCTCATCGTAATATGCAGACCAAAGTCCGAGATGAGCAGAAACATTAACGGCTTCGAGCATATCGGCATTAAGTTTTTCTTTTGCCTTTGCCTCCTCAAGTTCATTTTCAAGCTGTCTTATTCTTTCTTCCTGGGAATTATCCGATAATGAGACCTTTTTGAATCCAAACATAAGTATTTTCCTCCGATTATTTTATACTTTTAACATAAGCCTAATTGCTTTTTGGCAAATTTCACTTATAAATATATCACACATTTGCTCTTTTTTGTATAAAAAGTTAAATATACTTCACTTAATAAATTCAAAAAAGCCACAGGCATTAAACCTGTGGCCTTTTATATTAACCTATGCGGTTGGCTTCAAATTAAAGCTGAGGACCTGCTGCAACAAGTGCCTTACCAGCGTCATTTGTTGTATATTTCTCAAAGTTCTTGATGAATCTGCCTGCAAGATCTTTAGCCTTTGTCTCCCACTCAGATGCATCTGCGTATGTATCTCTGGGATCAAGGATCTTAGGATCAACTCCGGGAAGCTCTGTAGGAACTTCAAAGTTGATCTTCTTTGTAGGAGCAGTCTTGATGTCACCGTTAAGGATAGCATCGATGATACCTCTTGTATCCTTAATTGTGATTCTCTTGCCTGTTCCGTTCCATCCTGTGTTAACGAGGTAAGCCTTAGCGCCGTTAGCGTTCATCTTCTTAACGAGCTCCTCACCGTACTTTGTAGGATGAAGCTCAAGGAATGCCTGACCGAAGCATGCTGAGAATGTAGGTGTAGGCTCTGTGATACCTCTCTCTGTACCTGCAAGCTTTGCAGTAAATCCTGAAAGGAAGTAGTACTGTGTCTGCTCAGGTGTAAGGATTGAAACAGGAGGAAGTACTCCAAATGCGTCAGCTGAAAGGAAGATTACGTTGTCAGCTGCAGGACCTGAAGAAACCTTGTTAACCTCTGCTGCAATGTTGTTGATATGTGAAATAGGATAAGATACACGAGTATTCTCTGTAACTGACTTGTCATCAAAGTCAATCTTGCCATCCTCTGCAACTGTTACGTTCTCAAGAAGAGCGTTTCTCTTGATTGCGTTGTAGATATCAGGCTCAGACTCTTTATCAAGACCGATAACCTTAGCGTAGCATCCACCCTCGAAGTTGAATACACCGTTGTCATCCCAACCGTGCTCATCATCACCGATAAGACGTCTCTTAGGATCTGTAGAAAGTGTTGTCTTACCTGTTCCTGAAAGACCGAAGAAGATAGCTGTATGCTTTCCGTCCATATCGCAGTTAGCTGAGCAGTGCATTGAAGCGATGCCCTTAAGAGGTAAGTAGTAGTTCATCATAGAGAACATACCCTTCTTCATCTCTCCGCCGTACCATGTGTTGATGATAACCTGCTCTTTAGATGTGATGTTGAAAGCTACACATGTCTCAGAGTTAAGTCCGAGCTCCTTGAAGTTGTCAACCTTAGCCTTTGAAGCGTTGTAAACAACGAAGTCAGGCTTGAAGTTTGCAAGTTCCTCATCTGTAGGAACGATGAACATATTCTTTACAAAGTGAGCCTGCCAAGCAACCTCAACGATGAAACGAACTGCCATTCTTGTATCTGCATTGGCACCACAGAATGCATCAACAACGAAAAGTCTCTTGTTGCAGAGCTCTTTCTTAGCGATTTCCTTAACTGCAGCCCATGTCTCTTCTGTCATAGGGTGGTTATCGTTCTTGTATCCCTCTGTTGTCCACCAAACTGTGTCCTTAGAGTTCTGATCCATAACGATATACTTATCTTTAGGTGAACGTCCTGTGAACACACCAGTCATAACGTTAACTGTGTCGAGCTCTGTGACTTTACCTACCTCGTATCCCTCAAGACCTGCTTTTGTCTCTTCCTCGAAAAGCATCTCATAAGAAGGATTGTAAACAACTTCTGTTGTTCCGGTGATGCCGTACTGTGTTAAATCGATTGCCATTTTACATTACCTCTTTCTTTTTATTTTAATCCGTTTTAATAAGGCCAGGCCATGGTTAGCATAACCTTATTAACGGAAAATTTACTGCAAGAAAGATTTTATAATAAAACGGCCCTAAAATCAACAAAAGTTTTATTCTTTATTTATGCCTTTTTCATGATTCAGATTCTTGTTGCCTGCTTTTAAGACAACCTTATTGTTTTCCTTTATTCCTTCCTCCTCCTGGAGTTCCTTTACGTTGGAAGGCTGTCTGTTGATATTATTATTCTCGATAATATCGTTATTCTCAATAATATTGTTATTCTCGAGATTTATAATATTCTCTTCAGGTGCCTGGGCACTGATGCTCTTGTTCATATCGAGTCTGCCATCGAGTTTGGCGTTAAACTCAGTTGTCTTTTCTATGGCCAGATTAAAGAGTTCTTTTGCAAATGTCAGTCTCCTGCCACCGTTTATCGACTTGCCGCCGCCTTCTACCTCGATCTTTGAAATATAGGCTGCTGATGTCTTACGTATGCCATAAAGAGCATCTGTGATATCCTTTACTGTATTGTCGGCAGTCATATTTTTGAGTTTTTCAAGTGCCTCTCTCATTGCGGTAAACTGCTTGGAATCACTGCTTTTATTAACCTTCATATCATCAAATCGGGTATACAGATTATTGAAATACTCATTAAATCCGACCATATAACCTTTAAGGTCTGCAGCAGTCTGCTTATTATTGGCAATATCTGCCTCGCTCTGATGAGTCTGGCCAAACTTAAAGCTGTCTGAGAGCTGATCAGCAACTGTTTTGTTTATGCATATCTCTCTGCCGTATGCACTATTAAACAGTTCAAGATTAGCCTGGGCGAACTTCGAAAGCTCCGCAGCTTTATCTCTTCTGTTCTCTGCACTGTTTACACGGTTATTTGTATATTCATCTGCACAGAGTTTGAGATCATAAACAGCCTGATGAATCTCTGCCGGAGTATTGTTTACGCCAAGCTCACTCACCTTCATGAGTGCTTCACGCATATTTGTAAACTCTTCAGAATCCTTGCCGGGTTTTACCTTCATGTCGCTGAGCTCAGTTAGTTTTTTGCAGGCCTCAGCTACAAAGATCGATAAATTCTCGTTATATACCTTTACTTTTGCACTGTTTTCTGTTGCTCTTTGAGACACGGAGTCATTGTATTTATCCCGGTTATGGATTGAACACTTACCGTCTACATCAACTTTCACTCCGTAAGCCTTTAAGAAATCCTCCTTACCGTTTATATCATATCCTCTGGCCATAAGATGACGGAGTCTGAATTCATTATCTCCTGCTTTTGTTTTAATATATTCTTCTTTAGCTTTATCGCTAAAGAGATCACTCAGGTATCGTACAGAAGGATCATTTACAGCCTGGGCTAATTCCTCAGTGAGGAATTCTCCTTCAAACTCCATCTTGAACCCTGTCACTATATCGGAAAGTGCATCAAGCTGTTTGCCGACTTTTGTAGTCTTAAGTGCAATCCTCTCGGCCGCAATACCTCTCACCACCGGATCATCCTTTAAGTCACCGAGTCCTTCAATCCTGCCTTCCTGAATCTCCTTCTCAATACGCTCTGCCTCAACAGAGAGGGCCACCTGGAGATCTGCCTGACGCTCATTGAGAGTCCTGAAGTATTCTACTTTCTGCTGGGCAGTCATCTCGTCAAAAAAGTTGCCCTGATCCTGCATAAACTTGCGGGTCCACTGCCTTTCTTCTTCAGTAGCCTGATTATTGTTAACCTTATCAGTAAGAACACTCATTTTTCGGGTTAACATGATCATCTCGTCAACAGCGACGCGCATGCCCTTAGTTGCGAGAATATTATTGAGGTAAGCTTTGGGCTCTTTTACATCCTCTCTTGCTCTTTCAATATTAAGCTGATTCTGAATATCATCCTTGATGTCAGCTATCATTACACCGCATAAAGCAACATTCGTGAACAATTGTCTAATCCCGGAATCGGCATATTTGGCACTTACACGGGTAAATTCAGTAATAAAATCAAGTTTTTCCTGGGTTGTAGGATCCTTTTTATCCCATATAGTTGCTTTTAAGGCTTCAAGATCGGCAATAGCCTGCTCAACCAGATCCTTATGCTCATTATACTCATCAGCCGGGGCATCTGCTTTAAATGCATTTAAATTACGAAGCATACCGGTAACAAAACCAAGAGCCCTTAAATCTTTATAGCCCCAGCCATTCTCAATAGCCCTGCACTCACCATCAAAGCAGCCGACTTCAAAGTTAAAGTCTCTTCCGAACAAATTCGAACGGCGAATACTGTGAGCCAGTTCATTATTTAGATACCGGTCATACTGGTTATGATCTTCTACAGCCCGGAGTTTCTCAAAAACATCAATAACCTTTTTATGCTGAGCATAGAGTTTTTCTTTATATGTCTGCTCATGCAGGCCATTCATGCCTGTACGCTCCATCTCCTGACGTTCATACTGAACTTTAAGCTCACCATAAATATGATGCTGAAAATCGATGAAAAGATCATTAACCACGCCAAGCTGTTCTATCGTATTATCTATATCCCTTTTGGGACTGTTTATATCAACCTTGGGAGCACCGCCTCCCACAGTCATTAAATTCGCGATATACGGAGCATAGTTCATGGCTTCGATAAGATTACCTTTTCTGTAATCAAATGCGTCCACAATATCGTCATAAATATCAGCCATTTTGCTGTATTTGGTATTAACATATTTCAGTTTCATCTTTTTGTATGCTTTAACCAGTGAATCAATGGTTTTTTTTGCGTCCTCATAAGATTCCACCATGACAGCGCTATCAAGGGGTCTCATCGTGTTTGCAAGCATAACTCTGTTATTACCTGACGGAGGCGTATAACATAAATGAGTCATAGCCTCACTCATATAATCTGAAAATTCAAGTCTATACCTGTAAAGCTTTTTGTCACTTTTTCCAAAATCGGATTTTTTAAGCATCATAGGGGCAGGTGCATTTAACTGCTCTAATGACAAAAGCAAAACATAGCCAATATGTGTCCACGCATAAGGCTTTCCGTCATCTGCGAGTATCGGTTTATAATCAGGTGATATTTTTCTTCTTCCCATTTGTTTGTCCTCCATAAATGGCCTTTTATACTATGATGGTTATTATATTAATGTATTAAGCGTCACAAAAGTGTTGCACTACTGGAATTCTCCGTTTAGTTCAAAGTATTTTGCGAATAATCGCCGGGCTATGGGCACACAGTAGTCGCCTCCGGTGCCGGCTCCCTCTAAGATGATTGTCACAACTATCTCGGGATTTTCGGCGGGGGCGTATCCTGTAAACCATGCATGGGATGCACTTGTCGCATCGGAATATTCCGCAGATCCGGTCTTGCCGGCAGCAGTATACACCTGACCTCCAAGCTTTCTCGCCGTACCGTTAGTCACATCATATCGCAGATAAGTCATGAGGTCTGTAGCCTCGGCCTCCGTCATAACACTTCCCAGGGATATGGGGCTGTAGCTCTCCACTTCTCCGCCCTCTGCATTTACTACACCGGATACTAGATACGGCTTCATCATCACTCCTCCGTTGGCTATGGCCTGAGTGATCATATTAAGGTGCAGGGGCGTCATCAGCACTTTACCCTGACCTATGGCCGTCTGGACCAGTTCATCATCGTCCATATATACCTGGCATGATGCACTTGACTGGTTGGCAGGGAAATCCACAGGCAGGGTTGTATTAAACATAAGTCCGCTTAATGTATCTGCAAAAGCAAGCCTGTCAAGGGACAGGGCGATATTGCCAAAAGATGAGTTGCACGAATTACCCAGGGATGAATAGAGGTCCTCATATCCGTGAACATTATTTCTAAAGCAGTGTATTGTCGTCTGTCCAACTTTTATATATCCGTTACATGTATAGCTGTAATTTTTGTATGTAGTCGGATTTTCCCTCATATACTCAAGGAGGGTCACCACCTTAAACGTGGATCCCGGCTGGTACCGGCCCTGGGATACTCTGTTTATAAGTACTGAGTTTACAGTATCCTCCGAAACCTCAGCAAAGTTGGACGATATGGTATTGGGATCAAATGAAGGCGTCGAGCACATAGCCAGTATCGCGCCTGTATCCGCCTTTGTCACTATGATGGCGCCCTTGTATACGCCCAGGGACGACCTGGCCACATCCTGGATCTCGGGTACCAGGGTAGTCACCACATTGTCACCGGGATTCTTTAATCCGTTTACTCCGTTATTTGTCCTGGCAGCAAATGAGATATTTGAGTTGATCAGATATATATTCATATAGCTTTCCACACCGGTCTTGCCATACGTACTGTATCCGACCGCATGGGCATACTCATCTCCAAAAGGATAATATCTGGTCTCGTTGCCGTTTGCATCGACCAGAGTCTCTGCCAGAACAGTTCCGTCGCTGGCCAGTATCTTGCCCCTGATCGTCTCCGCCGCCATAAGTTCCTGACGGACGATATTGTAATCATTGCTGATAGCCTCGATCCTCTGGAAGTTCATATACTTTACAATGTTTATGATCATCATAAAGAACAGTATGACCTGGAGGCACATAAGGACGCTTGTTGGTACGGATGCATGATCTGACCAGAAAGGTTTTTCAGTCTCAGGCACAGTCTTTTTCTTTCGTATTTTCCGGGGCTTTTCAGTTTTTTCCGGCTCAGGATTTTTCTTTTCCCTCGTCATGGCATCATCGAGGATTTCCATCTTTAATGCCCGCTCTAAATCCCTGCCGGCCAGCACCTCTGTCTCATCGCTGAAATCATCAGGGATGGCCACTCTCCTGCGTGCCATATTTTCAAACGGCACCGGCTTTTCAGGTTCCGGCTCCGGCTCTTCATAATCCCCCTCAAATTCCTCATCAAATTCAGGTTCTTTAACTTTTTTATCAAGGAGCCCTGCTCCGATGCATATACCAAACATAAGTATGCAGGACATGGCAGACGATCCGCCCCTGCTGATAAGTGGCAGTGTGACACCTGTTAATGGTATGAGTCTCGTACCGCCGCCTATAGTTAAAAATGTCTGGGTACAGAGCATTGTGGCAATACCGGTTACAACAAGGCGGTAGTATTTATCTTTAATCTCGACTACGATCTTAAGCAGCAAAACAAAGAGACACAGGTAGACAAGGATGATACCTATACCAAACAGCACGCCATACTCCTCGCATATAGCAGAAAACATAAAGTCTCCGTCTACAAGAGGGATAGTCGTCGGCTGGCCCTTGCCTATACCCCGTCCCATCCAGCTGCCTGAACCTATGGCAAAGAGTGACTGAGTCAGCTGATATCCGGTGGCGTCTATATCACTCCAGGGATCAAGCCATGTAGCAATACGGGTCTGTACGTGGGTAAACATACGATATCCGACACAGGCGGCTCCGAGTCCCGCAATCAGTCCGCAGGCTGAGTACCATATCTTACCTGTTGCCACAAATATAACTGCCATAAAAGCTACATAAAAGATAAGGGCACCGCCAAGATCTCTCGATATGGCAAGTACGCCGACAAAAGCAGCCGCACATATCGAAGCTATGGCTACACGGCCTATTTTTGCATTTTCATAAAGGATACCTGCGATGAAAAATACAAAGAGGATCTTTACAAATTCCGAAGGCAGAAATGAAAAACCGAAAAGCTGATAAGTCAGTTTGGAACCGTTAACAGTCTTGCCAAGGGAAAAAACAAGGACAAGCATAAGGAGTCCAACCGTACCGATAAGTACTGTGTAGTTTTTGATAAAACCGCACTTCTTTATCAGGAAAGGCACAAACATGAAAATAAAAAAAGAAACGAATATCATAAAGAAATGTTTCGTGCCTTTATCAATATCGAGCCTCGAGAGCTCCGCAAACCCGATAACGACAAGAAAACACATATGATTAAGCAGCATCCTGTTGCATTTTTCATAAATCATGGTTGTCAGTCTGGTAACCGCAAACATGGCAATGAGCTGCATCACATAAAGAGTCAGATACTGGATATCCGACGTGACAATATAAAGACTGACCATTGAAAGGGAATGGATCAGAAATATATATACAAGCTGTCTCACATATACTCCCGTATTGTTGTAGCCTTTTTCTTTAAAAAGAGGCCATATGGATTCGATCACATACGAGAATATGGCAAGAAGCATGATGTATTTTGAAAATTCTGTAATGATATAATTCATTTACATAACGCCTCTGTTGTAATGACCAAGCGTAAATCTGTTATCCTCAAATAATTTTATCACAGAAAGAGACATAATACCCGACTCGTCATAATTATCTTTAATTATCTTTAAAATGCGGTATGTCTCATCATAATCTTCCACTGTAAAATCAATGAAAAAGTAATCATATTTATCGCCTATATCCCTGACTTTTGAGAAAAGAACCTGAGGGACATTGTTGTAAATCACATTATGACAAAGCTCATGGCACGGCTTTACAGGGAAAATACGTCCCGATTCATCTTTCAGATATATGATATCTTTATCTTTATCGCATCTGTCAGAAGTTTTTATGACACATCCTGCGCTGATCATCATGGGTATAAACCCATATAAGCTGACCGCTCTTTCACATACACCCTTTAATGAGAGTTCTTTTTTATTTTTCTCATAAGAAGCCTTTGAGATATATCCTCTCTCATTTATGAAATGCTCTGCAAATCTGTTAAATACATAGACGCTTCCGGACGTAAATATCCTGAATCTGTCAATGTATCCTTCTGCTATATAAAGGCCGTCATAACCTTTTGCGTCAATACCGTAAACGGCATCATCAAATCTTAAGACAAGCTCTTTTAAACGGTCTTTAATCAGGGATACATTCTTTTGTCTGACTACAGGAGGGAGAGCAAGTATCAGCCTGCCGCCGTCATTAATAAATACATCCATCAGTTCACTATCATAAACATCAGAAAAAATATCAGCCCGGATCATACCTTCGGGCCCTGCATCCATAAATGCTTTTAACTGAAGGGCATTGCTTATTGAAAATACAGGCAGATGATCCTCTATATTTTTTACATAATACAGTTCTCCCGATTTCTTCTCATATAAGCTGTCTGTATCTGTATTATTTTCCCTGTGATATGCCTTAATGAGTTTATCATAAAGCTCATCAAGGACATCTCTCCTGATACTGTTTAATGCTCCTACAGGCACAAAAGATCCAAGATCGTTTTTTATATCAAGACTCGCAACATTAAAAACAGTATTGCCTGTCTTCATCATCTGTTTTCTAATTGTCTCATTATCAGTCGGATTTTTAAGGGCCCTATCGCATATACTGCCGGTTCCGGTCACTTCACATTCACCGGATTTTACACTTAAAGACAGGGCCTCGCCTGTCTTAACCGATACAGTCATGTCTATGTCGAGCTTAAGATTTTTATCAATATATTCAGACTTAATCTCCGACTTTAATCTGCTCTCATTATCATTTGCAATACTTGAATATGAAGGATTATCAAGAGTCAGCATATCAGGGCCGTTATATTCATAGAGATATCCCGTACCTACTTTGGACCTGATATAGAGCTGCCTCAGATCATTTTCATATTTTTTAATATCACTTTTATTCAGATTGCCGCTCTCATATTTTAAAAGGGCATTTTTATAAATCCCCGATACACCGGCTGCATACTCCGGTGCTTTCATGCGGCCCTCAATCTTAAGTGAATCGACTCCTGCATCAGCCATATCACCTATATACCCGATGACACACATATCTCTCATGCTTAAGGGATAATAATCGCTGCCGTTTCTCCCCTTTAGAGCACTGTCCATATCTCCATAGACACTGTACGGCTTTCTGCAGGGGCCTGCGCATCTGCCCCGATTGCCGCTCCTGCCTCCTGCCATACTTGAAAAAAGGCAGCAGCCCGAATAGCTGTAGCACATGGCACCATGGACAAAGCATTCTGTCTCGTATCCGTACTCTCTGCCATCCTTTGTGATATCCGAAATTTCCTTCATGGAGAGTTCTCTTGCAAGTACTATCCTGGACATACCAAGGTCTTTAAGATACCTCGCTCCTGCCACGGAAGTCACCGCCATCTGAGTACTGGCATGTAAGGGGAGATCGGGATAGAAATCTTTCATAACAGAAATAAGGCCGATATCCTGTATGATGATACCGTCCAGTCCATATAAATAAAGAGGCTCTATCACTTTAAGAGCATCTTTAAACTCACTGTCTTTTATCAGGGTATTTAACGCAAGATATATCTTTTTGTTAAAAAGATGAGCATAATCAAGGGCCTCACAAATCTCCTGTGATGAAGGATTCTCGGCATATGCTCTTGCAGAAAATTTATCGGCTCCCACATATACCGCATCCGCCCCGGCGTTCAGAGCGCCGTAGAGAGCCGGAAGGGAACCTGCGGGAGCAAGTATCTCGGGCATAATTATTTCTTAACACCTTTAAGCTGGGTCTCAAGCTGTACGATCTTTTTTGCAGCTTCCTGGAGCTGTGTCATTGCTTTATTTAAGTCCTCTTTAGTATCATTAAGCACCATATCCTTGTTGATAAGGTCAT
This sequence comes from uncultured Lachnospiraceae bacterium, assembly GCA_902793845.1. Lineage (GTDB taxonomy): Bacteria > Bacillota > Clostridia > Lachnospirales > Lachnospiraceae > NK4A136. The sequence continues at coordinate 12,895 of CADBFE010000066.1, forward strand.
GCTTCATGTCATAGAGTTCGTTTTCTTTTATCTTGATCTCCTCACCGAGTCTGGCAGCCTTGTCTCTGGCTTTAAAATACTCGTCGGCTATATTTATCTCGATGAGTCTGTGCTGAATGTCTTTTCCGGAATGCTTAAATGAATCGATCTTGTTGTACTCAACGATCATGTCATTTATATAATTGGCAAGCTTCTGGAGATACTCGTTGCTCTCAAAACCGCTCATGGTCAGAACTTTACCGTCAATGATTACCTGTACTTCATTTTTCTCAGTCATTTTCCCTGCGCCCTTGTTTAATA
>CADBFE010000067.1 GCA_902793845.1 uncultured Lachnospiraceae bacterium
GCTGATGCTGAAAAAACACAGCGGAAACATCATAAATATATCATCTGTATGGGGAAATGTCGGAGCGTCGTGCGAGGTGGCATACAGCGCGACAAAAGGCGGTGTAAACGCATTCACAAAAGCCCTCGCCAAAGAACTGGCTCCGTCGGGCATATCAGTAAATGCCATCTCATGCGGGATGATGGATACAGACATGAACAGGCATTTAAGTCCTGAAGATAAAGAAGAAATCGTAGCCCAGATACCCGCCGGCAGGCAGGGCACGGGAGATGATGTGGCCAGGATGGTTAAATCGATAATAAATGCCCCGTCATATATGACAGGGCAGATAATAAGTCTTGATGGCGGCTGGATATGATCCGGCCGTTTTTAAATAATCCTGATATCCGTGACTGCGCACTGATCACCGGTGACAGATGCGTAAATCTCGGGTATATCCTTATCAACTGTCGTAACGTTCTTGATAAAGATACCCATATTTTCTGACGTGACGGTTACCTTGTTGCCCTTACGCCTGAAGTTTACGACAATCTCCATACCCTTTTTATTTGCATCCTTCCATGCGTTCCAGCTCTCAAACTCCTCACCTTTGGTGACGAGGACTTTGTTTTCCGCACTCTCGTCAGTCTCGACAATCTCTCCGTCAAGTCTTATGAGCGCAAACTCTTTATATCCCGGACCGTGAGGCTTTTTATCCTCTGAGTAAAACAGGACTATATACGGACAGTGCCATACAAATCTGGCTGCCGGCAGTGACATGGAATAAAATGCGATACGCATCTCATCCTTAACAGGCACGCTCTCGGTATAGGCGGCGCAGTATCCGTCGATCTGGACATTTTTTATATCCGACTCCATCCGGTTTGTATATGAGATTTCCTCGGCGATACGCTCTATATCCCCTTCCTTAAGGACCTCATCGGTCTCAATGGTCTCAATATTTTTAAGTACGCAGTGCTCACCTGTCAGACCGATAAAGGCATATCTTGACCGGTCAGGCAGTGCCACGATGATCTCATAATCCTTTTCCCCGCCGTATATCCGGATCCTCACCTGATCTTTATACCGGCCTGCCTCTATCTCGTAGGATGTACCCTGATCATTTCTGCCGGGAGCTGTATCATGCTCACCTAAAACAGTCATCCTGATATCCCTTGCATTGGTATCAACGCAGTGACCGTCAAACCACACCTCACCGTATTCATAATATCTGTTTTCCTCGATGTACCTCTGTGCATGATGCACTCTGCCATCCATAGAATCAAAGATGATGGCTGCAGGTACTGAAAATCTCTCTTCACCTGTCTTGTCTGCAACGAAGTCCATCCTGATCTTTATGACGTTTTCAGTGATGGGTATACCCCTGAAAATACTGCTCCTGTATGCCTCGCATACAAGTTCATTAATGCTTAAGTCCTCTGTCTCATCTGCAGACTGCTTTAATCTGTAGTCCACATCATCGTCGATGATGTTAACCATGAGCTTGGCAATCTCCGGATCAAAGCGATAGCCCGCCTCTGTGACAAATTCCTCTCTGACACGGGACTGGGGCAGAGGATCTCTGAATGATTTCTTGGATTTATATTTCTGAGAATCCTCTCTCCGAGTCTGGTATGATTCATAAATATGTCATTAACACCGTTCTCGGCCTCCTCACTCTCTAAGAGAATCTTGTCAGGTATGCTGACTTTACCCACATCATGGAGAAGAGCTGCGTAGTAGACTCTGTCAGAATCATCCTCAGAAAGGCCATACAGTTTTGCCAGCATTCTCGAATAATTGGCTACACGTACGGAGTGGCCTTTTGTATAATTATTTTTTGCATCAACAGCACTCATAAACGATACAGCCGTCTGATCAAAGAGATGCTGCATGCCCTTTCTCTCTCGCTTTAAATAATCTACCTCCTCCTTATGAAGACGCAGTACCATATTGTTCATATCATACAGTACGAGCACAAACATAAACACAGCCATGACAACCATGGAAATATTTATGAGGGATACCCCGTACAGTTTTGCCTGGAAAATTGCAGCCACAAGAGGAACACCGGAAAACAGAATAAGAGCTGCAAATACAGCTTTTCTGATCTTCTTTCTGTTGATAAAGAGTTCAATAAAAATAAGCACAAGGATGATAAGAGGCACCAGATAGCATATATAAAAACCATCGCCTCTCTGATATCTGTTAGAACTGTCAAAGGAATAATAAAAATCCGTAAGCTGGGAGATGATGAGCATGCCAAATCCAAATGCCACAACCATGTGGGCGGCAACAAGGAGCCTCGGAGTACGCTCAACTCCCACATCGGTCTTTAACAGATTTACGACAAACTGGCAGAATATCTCTATAACTATAAGGGTAAACGCAAATACCATAAAGTTGCTGAGTCTGACCATCACATATCCGAGAGATGATGTATCACCTCTGAAAATATATGCAAATCTGTCAAAGGTAAGCAGGATCGGTGATACCGGATAGCACGAGCATAATATCAAGCTGGTAAACTTTAAGTAATTCAATCATTAGCTATCAACCTTTACTGACGGGTCATAAAGAAATCATTTAACTTTTCAAGGAGTTCGTTTTTCTCGACAGTCTTTAATATATATCCCTCCGGCTTGTATGCCATGACATTCATGACACTCTCCTTGTCACTCCTGCCGGTCAGGAAAAACACGGGAATACGTTTTGTATCCTCATCACTTCTTAACATTTTTAACACTTCCGGTCCGCTGGTGACAGGCATCTCATAATCAAGGAGGATAAGGTCTGTCTTGTTTTTCCCGAGCCACTTTATAGCCTGGAGTCCGGAGCCGACCATATCGACTTTATACAGATTTTTTAACCAGTCCCTGACTATCCACATATATCCCGGATCATCATCAACTATGAGGATCGTCTTTTTCGTATCACCCTCACCTATCTTTACGGACAGTTCAAAGATGCTCATAAAGAATTCAACATTGTCTACGGGAGAGATGAATTTTTTATAGATAAGGACATTCTGGAGTTTGTCAGACAGAGTCTTTACATTCTGCTTGTCTCCGACAAGAGTCACTCTCGTATTGTCATTGATCATTTTGTCATTGATCAGTCTGATGATCTTCTCAGGAGGCAGTCCGCCGTTGTCGGTATATACCACGGCAAGCTCGAGTTCTGACCATTTAAGAGCCAGCTCGTTTTCATCCCATCCGCAGTATGCACATTCAAAGCCCGCTTCCTTAATCTTGTTTTCAAGGACCCTTGCCATAAATGTCTCTTTTTCTGCTATGAATAAGATCACTTTATCCTGATTATCAAACATCTCTTATCTCCCGTTTATCAGTTTGCTTTTATCACTTCTTCCATCCTGTCCCAGTCAAGGATCCTGAACAGTTTGTTTAGCTCGGCTATCACTCCAGCCGCATCGTCCGGCAGTTTATACTCACTTAGCTGATTGAGTATCATCTCAACAGAACCTGCATCCATCTGGGGAATCACAACCTTTAAAGTATCAAGGCCGTCCCGAAGCATATCATCATCAATTAAAGGCTTGTCATCAGCTCCGTTTTCCTCGCCGGCCTTTTTAAGTTTTTCCTTAAATGCCCTGTACTCTGCGAGGAATCCAGGAACGGTTTTATTTATATAATCCTTATCTTCCCTGTTGCCCGCATTTTCGAGTTCCTCGGCTCTCTTTGACAGGCCTGTTGCTCCGACTATTCTGGCCGATGTCTTAAGTGAATGAACTTTTATCGTAAACATCCGCAGGTCCCCTGCCTTGAATGCTTTTTCTATCAGACCAGCATTGTCATCTATAGTCTCATAAAACATCTTTACGGACATAATAAATGCAGGAATGCCTCCGGAATGTTTTATTCCGTCATCTGCATTTAATCCTTCTACCTCCTTAACCCAGAGGAAGTCTTCGGGAATCTCCGTAATCTCCTCATCGTCAGCCTCAGACTCAGTGACCTGTACTATGCCGGAGGGCAGATGCTTTAATATGATACGCTCGAGGATAACAGTATCTATTGGTTTTGTCAGATAGCCGTTAAATCCTTTTGATATGTAATAGTCCTCTCCCGCCGTTGAGTTTGCAGTGAGAGCATATACGGGCAGATCAGGATAATCCTCCCTGATCCTCTCAAGTGTCTCGATACCGTCCATGCCGGGCATCATATGATCGAGAAATACCATATTGAATCTGCCGTACCTGATCTTTTCAAGACATTCCGGTCCGCTCATCGCAGTCGTAATAAACATCTTTGTGGATTTAAGCAGTCCCTTTATGACCTCAAGGTTCATGGGATTGTCATCTACCACGAGGATGTCTGCTTCAGGCGCTATAAACCTCGGTTTATAAGGTCCTGCGTTATGATCCTGCCTCTCGATAAATGCCCCGATAGCCTTTCTGTCCACTATTTTCTGGGTAATAGTCAGCACAAACTCGGAGCCCTCACCATATTTACTCTCGCATGTGAGAGTACCGCCGAGGATCTGCGCAAACTTCATTGATATATCAAGTCCGAGTCCCGTACCCTGGATATCACTGTTTTTAACTTCATCAAGTCTCTGGTATGCAGTAAAGAGTTTATCGCGATCCTCCTCTTTAATACCCATACCCGTATCCTTGACACTGATCCTGATACGGCATGTATCATTTGTCTTTTCCTCCATAAATACGCGGAGAGAAAAGCCGCCTTTTTGCGTATATTTAACGGCATTGGTGAGCAGATTTAATGTGATCTGCTTGATCTTGCCGCAGTCTCCGTACATCCTGACCGGTATACTCTCGTCCACGTCCACATCAAAGAACAGACCTTTCTGGGAACTGCGGACTCTGATCATGGACACGATAGACCGGAGGAGTTCCTCCGTATTATACTCCTGCTCTACGAGGTTCATTTTGCCTGACTCAATCTTGCTCATATCGAGGAGATCGTTGATAAGCGAGAGCAGAGCCTCCGATGCATTCCTGATATCCAGCGAATAATTTATGACTGACATAAAGTATCCCTTTGGCACATCCTTGGCATCCTCACGCATCACCATCTCATTCATACCCATAATGGTATTGATAGGTGTACGTATCTCATGGGAAATATTGGCCAGAAATCTGGTCTTGGCCGTGCTGGCCCTCTCGGCCTCCTCCTTGGCAATCTTAATGTCTTCATACTGCTTTTTAATGACCGTGCCGGACATGACGCGCCATACTACAAAGCCGGCAATGATCACAAGCATTCCGACAAATAATACTTTGACAAGAATGAGCTCCGAAAGCTTAGGCTTCTTGATGATACTAAATGTATCATCCTGAACAACAGCGCCGGTCGCGTCATCAATGATCTCTATATGAAGCACATAATCTCCGTATTTAAGACCTGTATATTCAAGAGCCAAGATAAATGTGTACTGTGGGATTTGACAAGGTATAGTCAAGGACAGAACAGCATATCTGTATTCTGTCGGTACCTTTAGGGATAATATATGTACCGTCATCTTCTGGAAGTATCCGCTCGTTATTGCACATAAGTGATCCTATATCAGTCTTAATGCTGGCATTTTCCTCAAGATAATGATTTATATTTACTCTGGTAACGCCGTTTCTGCATGATATGTAAAGATTGCCCTCATCATCAAGAGCGCTGTACGAATTGGATGTAGGGGTCCCCGTCATACCGTTTGCCAGAGTATAGAGGCGGTAGTTGGTCACCTCATTGTTTAATACATCCTCTGCACTCACCCGGTATATGCCGTACGATGAGAGTATCCACATATTATCTTTATCATCAAAATAAAAATCGTAATTATTATTGATAGGGAATGATGTCACATTTACACCGTCCTTCATATATTCGATGGAGTTGGAGGTAACTATCCAGTAGACGCCTCTTGCGTCATCTTTTTTAATACGCATGACGACATCACTCGTCAGACCGTCATCCCTGCCAAGATGTGTGACGGTGTCGCCGTCTATCACGTACATACCGTCTCCGTCGGATCCTACAATTATCTCTCCGTCATCGCCGTTTTCAACTGTCAGGAATACTGTATTTTTAATACCGTCTTCCTCAGCTACGACCCTCATGACAACTCCGTATTTAATAATGGCAAGTCCACCGTTTGTGCCTACCAGAGCCGAGCCGTCATCTGTAAAAGTAATATTTCTGATGTAGGGGCTTGGCAGTCCGTCTGCCTCGGTGTAACCGGTTATCGTGCCGTCAGGGTGATAACATACCAGTCCGCGCTTGCCCTTAAAAGTACATACCCAGATATTTCCCTCATCATCTGCTTTGATACATCTGACTCTCTCGTTGCCGATATATTCCGTCAGGTCGTTTTCGACAATATTCATATCACTGTCCAGGATATAGAGTCCGGAATCCGTACCTATATAGAGCATGTCTCCGTATTTATATGTGGCACTCACCACGTCCTCCGGGATACCTGCCGCCTCGGTGATATTAGAGAAGTTGTTGGCAACAACCTTCATCACGCCCTGGGTAGAAGACGCAAACCACATATTACCCTGATAATCGGATGTAACCATCTCTATGGCACTGGTCATAGGCAGACCATCTATGATGTGGAATGAAAAATCGGTATCGAGGAAACCTGCTGATGAAGGTGTGGCAACCCATACCCTGCCGCAGTCATAACTCATCCAGTTTATCTCTTCCACACCTTCTGTCTCTATCTTTTTAAGTTCTTTGGCACCATATCCAAAAGGACCGTAATAAATATAGTCATTAACTGTACCGTAATAGAAAACTCCCGGTTTTTCCGGGTCGGGAAGAAGTGATGTGATCTCATTAATGCCAAGATCACTGCTCTCATAATACTCATCTATCATACCGTCCTTTACAGAAAAGACTGCGCCGGATCCGGTGAGTCCGTATATCATGCCGGAGCTATCCGATACTACCCGGAGTATTCTGTCGCTGTTGATACGCTCGTCATCTACTATATGTATATCCATGGCATCATCCACATAACATACACCTGCTGTGGTACCGGCATAAATATTACCAAGGCTGTCCTCCGCAAACGACCTGATCGATGATGAAGGAAGGCCCTCCTTGTAGGTGATATGCTCGGCTGTGCCATTTGTGATTATGACAATACCGTTGTCATTTGTACCGACCCATATACGACCCTTACTGTCCTCAAATATACATCTGCCGCTGGTCAGTCCGTCGGATAAGGTAACCTTTTCAAATACATTGCCGTCATATCTGAATATACCGCTGTATCCGCCTATCCATACATATCCCGCCGTTGTGCCTAAAACACAATTGGCATCAGATGTGGGCAGACCGTTTGAGGCATCATATATCTCTGTCGTATATCCAAAACCTTCCAGCTGGCCGGTAACGGCGTATCCGCCTCCGTACTCATCATATACTGCGGGTTCTTCATCAGCTGTGACATTTATTATTCCGGCACTGATAAAAAGCACTAAAACAATAAGCAGAGAAACAGCTACCTTTTTAATGATTCCAATATTATTTTTTATGGATAAATTAACTCTCATGATACTTTTCCCAAATCATTCTGGCATCATCAAGTGAATCCATAAATACCTCTACGCATTTAGGATCAAACTGGGTACCGGATCCCTCGCTGATAATCTCAAGAGATTTTTCAAGCGAGAATGCAGGCTTGTAAACACGGGGTGATGTGAGGGCATCAAATACATCAGCCACTGCCATAACCCTGGCTGACAGGGGGATAACCTCTCCATGGAGTCCCTCAGGATAACCCTTTCCGTCCCATCTCTCGTGATGATAGCCCGCCATATTTCTGGCTTCCTTAAGATATGTACCACCCTGAACCATGGCGATTGCATTTTCCATGATCTTTTTTCCGGCTGTCGTATGAGTCTTCATGATCTCAAATTCCTCAGGCGTCAGCTTGCCCGGCTTGTTAAGGACGGCATCGGGTATACTGACCTTGCCGACATCATGAAGCGGTGCCGACCGGACAACATCCTCAATATATTCATCAGTGATTTTTTCAAGATAATAGCCTTTTCTCCTAAGGCCCTCAAGGACTATCCTCACGTATGCCGCAGTCTTCTGGATATGGGCACCTGTATCGGAATCCCTGTTTTCCACGATATCCGCTAAGGTGATGATCAGGCCGTTTTGCATGGTGGATGCCGACTCTGTATAATACCTGATATTTCTCATCTGTTCCGCCATACCGGAAGCCATCCTGCATATTGACTGATAGAGAGCCTCTATCTCATCACCTGTCCTGATGTTTAATGACCTGATCTGCTTTACACTCTCGTCAAGTTCATCCTGGCTGACCTGGCGCTTCATAAAACGGCCGGTAAAGCTTGCCATACTCTTAACAGGGAATACCAGACTGTATGCCGTAAACCACAGACCCACAGCTATGATAAGGATAAGGAATCCAAAAAATACGAGCAGTACCTGGAGGATAAAATCCCTGATGTACTCAGTCATATACTCTAAGGATGCATCGGCTCCCGCATATGCAACGCAGTGACCTTTTGAATCATATATAGGTGTATATGCAGTCATGAAATATCCATACCTGCTGTGTACCTCGACGACTTCAATCTTTTCACCGTTTAAAAGTGCCGGGATATAAGGTTCAAATGTTTCATCAAAAGGAATTATGGTACCTATCTTTTCGGTATTTTGGACCTCCGGATCCGTGTCAAAAACAAGGCGGCATCCGTCCGGTCTTATCTGATAAACATACAGATATTCAATATCAGAAAGACTCTCATGATATGAGATAAGCAGATTGTTTATATCCTTATACTTTTGATTTTCGTACTCGCTGATATATTCGCCGTCTGACAAAAATCCTTTTATCAGATCTCCGTCAATATTCTCCGCTACAAATTCCGATGCTTTTATGGCATCCTGTGCATATTCTTTTTTCAGGTCCCTGAAATATAACTGAATACCGCAAAAAGCCATGAGGCCTGCCATTGATGCAGACGCAACAATGAGCATGATGGTCATCCTGGCATTCAGGGATTTGCCTGCGGCATACGATTCTTTTTTATATTCTTTAATCTCTGCTTCCGTGATGGGCTTTTGCTTCCAGCCAAGATTCCACATACGTTTCTTTACATCCTCCGGGATGTAAACAAGACCCATGTAAGCCATAAAAGAAGCGAATCCCTTATCAACAATATTAAAGCCGAAATTAATGAGCAGGGCAGACATAAAGAAGTCCATGCCCAGTCCCTCGGAAAGCATCCTGGCAGCCTGATCAACATCTTCAAACTGGGGACCGCCGAGTATGATCCACTGAAAAATAATACCGGGTATACCACCGAGAGCAGAAATAATTATCAGGTATACTGCGGCATTGCTCTTTTTCTTAAACAGATCTGTTTTTACAAAGTATGATGTAACGAGAACAATTGAAATACTGATAAGAGAATAATAAAGTGCATATTCATTAAAAATACTGCACAGAGTATTTGATGCTATGGCAGTGACAAGACCGGGTACGGCACCCATCATTGCGGAAACAAAGATGGTGCCTGCCGTATCAAGATAAATCGGGAGCCCGAGTCTCCCTACTATATAATTTAAGAGAACATTAACGGCTATGGCGAGCAGTACTATTACAGCTGCCTTTGCCCTGTCTCTGTTTATTGTGTTAAGGTGATTACTCACGCTTAAATCCTCCTAGGCGTCAGGTCTTTGAATACTCCTCGGTGGTTCTGATCATCCGCATGTTTTCTCTGACAGCACCGATAAACTTATCCCTGCCTGTACGGAGTATTACTGTAATACCTGCATCCTCAAGGTCAAATATACCCTTGTCATCTCCCGAACCGATACCGAGAGCATCATTACCCTCAGCTACAACTTTAAATCCTGCATGGCGTCCCCATATCTTGAACTCACCCTTTGAAGAACCGAGCATAATAAGCTCACGGCCGTTAAGGGTAGCCACATACTTACCGCCATCAAGTTTAACCTCACCGCCAAGCTCACCAAGTGTTCCCATACCGCAGAGTTTTGTACCCGATCCATGGATGTCGCAGCGCATACTGGACATATTGATAACCGGGCGTCCGTCGATCGCTCCGACACCTACACCCTGTGATACCCTAAGCTCCTGAGAGATTGAACAGTTGTCCACGACGATATCAGGTGAACCGTCATACGAACCGATACCGACACATTCCTCACATGACATGACAAAATCCGTGTGGCCGTTGATCATCCTGATCGAGCTGCCCTCTGCCATGCTGCCGGCACCGATACCGATACACTTGTTACCGTCGCACTTGATATTAAGACGACCGGTGATATCTATGATAACGCTGCCGCATGTCTCTTTCGGACCGCCACCGATACCGTAGCACTCAACATTTTTAGCCATGATATCAAGGTTGCCGCCTCCGACAAGCTTAACTGATGATGTGGCAGGGACTCTGATACCTGCCTGATGGAGCTCATTCTTTGTACCCCAGAGTTCAATCGTAAGGTTGACATTGTTACCAAGCTCGATACATGGCGTATCGTCCTCACTGGCAATACATACATCCTTCATCACCAGGTGGCAGTTGGTATCATCCTTAATCTTGATGGTCATGCCGGCCACGAAATCAGGATTACCGATAAGATTCATGAAATCCTGGGCAATGATGATGCCTGTGTACTGTTCAAGAGAAAGACGCATGACGGGGAGTTCTTTCTCACCGTTTGCCACAAACATCTTTTTATGCAGAGCAGTATACTCTCCCATATTGGCCTGGATGATATCGTGATAAACCTCCTGGGAAACCTCGGAAACGAAATCAAACTGGGGCTTGGCTGTGTAAAAGCCCTGAATAAGGTCGACGCCCATATGGATAACCGCCCGCAGCTCTCCGATAGTCTCAACACCTTCTGCGAGAGCCATGAAACCGTTGTTGTGGGCAAACTCTATAATATTCTTTACAAAATGCTGTTTCTTGGGCTCCTCCTGAATATCAGCAATCAAAAGTCTGTCGATCTTGACAACGTGGGGCTGATATTTAAGAAGTGCTGCCGTGTTGGAATATCCGGTACCGTAATCATCAATGGCAACCGCAAATCCGTCCCGTTTGCTTCTGCCGTCTATGACCTCAAACTCCTCATCGCTCATCTCTGTCTGCTCGGTAATCTCAACTACCATCTTTTCAAAGAAATCACCGAAACGGAGTTTTAATTTATCATAGTCCATATCATCGAGATGAGATCCCGGGATACTGTTTATAAATATTCTCTTTGAACCGAGCTCATCCCTTAACGGATAGCACTGGTTCATGACATTAAAGAATGTCGCCTTTTCGATCTCGTAGAGTCTGCCTGTGTCAGTGGCATATTTAAGTATCGTAAGAGGTGATATGAATCTCTCTGTAGCAGATCTCATCAGAGCCTCATACGCATATATACTGCCGTCCTTGGCACTGACGATAGGCTGGTATGCATATCTGAATCTGTTGTTGTTGATGCAGTCCTCAACCAGATTTCTCTCCTCATCATCAGGTGTGACAGACGTGGTATTGCCCACTCTCTTTCTGCCCTCCTTGATAAGAGCCTTTTCCGCAAATGCCTGATCGAGTACGGCTCGCATATCATCTGCCTTGTCAAAATCAACTACCGTCGAGTTCTGATTGATCTCGATGGTGTATTCCTTGCCTGAGACAGAATTATAATTGGCAATACGGTTGTCGAGTTCCTTGAACAGGATATCCGCTGCCAGTTTTGCATCAAGCTTGACATGAAGAGCCGCAACGAACTCGTCTCCTCCGATATGAGCGCATATACCGAGGTCACCAACAGCATCGGATATGATTGTGCCAAGAACCTTTATGGCATGATCGCCCTCAAAGTGACCGTATATATTATTAATATTTGCCAGTCTGTCTATATCTATACAGCAGAGTACCATGGTCTCTTTATTGACAATGCAGTGTTTTTTGAGTTCTTCAACCTGCTCGACAAAACCGTTGGCACTGAGCATACCGGTGAGAGTATCACGGTCCGACATCTCCTTGACCTGGGCAGATACATGATAGAGCTCGCAGTTTGCAATGCGGAGTCTCCGATCACTGATATATCTGGCAAAGAGAGATTCTATATGGCTGATAAATCTGTCAAATATAGATGCAGACACGCTGTACTCGGAATCTGTGACAATCCAGTTTCCAAAATACATACCGTCATAAAAAAGCGGTGATATGATGACAGGCACTTCTCCCCCAAGGATCTGGTCATACTCCGGGAAGATGTCCTTTTCATTAAAGTATGTCCATGTCCTGGGCTCTCTCCTGGTATCTGCGAGGACGTACATCTTGCCATCCTCATGAGTCATACTGAACTGGGCTCCGTATATATCTTGAAGAAATGAATCCCTCACACAGATAAACGAATCATCAGGGAGATTCTCTGTGATAAGTTCCGAAATGTTTTTAATATCGGAAAGCTCAGGGAGTTTTCTCGCCATGTTAAAGAGCTTTGGCTCTATTGAAACTCTCTTTTCCTGCTGGGCATACATACGGTTAAGTATTGTAGAATAGTCGGTACCCTCGTCAGATTTACATCCGCAGGATCCGCCGTACTTGATCGGACACTTTACCGGAGTCATGCGGACAGTATCTTTTCCGTCAAGGAGTGCTCCGATCCGGTCAAATACCTGCATGGCCATATCATGCTGGTTTTTATCGATCGTAGTGATGGAGGGGATGTAATAATCGCTCCTCACCGATCCGTCTATACCTGTGACGATCACATCGTCAGGAACCTTTAAATCCCTCTTTTTAAGGAGATCGCAGAGGGCGATAGCCATGGCATCGTTGGCACAGACAATGGCATCCGGAGTATCAAATGAAAGAAGCTCATCTCCTGCCTTTTGAGCGCCGTCTATCCAGTAATTGCCGTATGCTATACGGTTTTCATCATATTCAATTCCGTATCTTGAGAGAACGTTTCGATAAATATCGATGAGTTTGTCAGAATTCCACCTGTGAAGGAATCCGAGCATCAGATCGATCTTTGAGCATTTATGAACAGTCACAAGATGACAGAGCAGCTCGTCAAAGGAGTCCTCCACAACGGAATAAAGACATCTGCAGTCCTCCTGCATGTCATTAAAGAGTATTGCGGGTTTGCCCTGTTTCTCTGCTGCCCTAACTATTTTAGAGATAAATGTTCTGTTGGTAATCTTGAAGCCGTCGATGATAACAGCGTCGCACACATTTATAAATGATGTGTAGCACTCCTCATCATCATTGGCATTTCCCCCGGATATACCCATACTCACATAAACAGAGAGTATGTTGTATCCTCTTTCCCTGCCTTCTTTGATGACAGCCTCGAAATTATCAAGACTGTCCTCATTATGAAGTCTGCCTGTGTAAAAACCTATTGTCTTCCTTAACATCAGTTTTTCTTCCCCCAATAATATCTTAAAAAAATCTATTATACAGTAGCGAGTGCCTGCTCAAGGTCTGCGATGAGGTCTTCCTTGTCCTCAAGTCCGCATGACATCCTGACGAGTCCTGCAGGAATACCTGCTGCCTCGAGCTGCTCATCTGTCATCTGACGATGTGTGGATGTAGCCGGATTCAGACAGCATGTCCTTGCATCGGCTACATGGGTCTCGATAGCTGCGATCTTAAGTGCTTTCATAAACTTTTCAGCAGCTGCTCTGCCACCCTCTATCTCGAATGAAACTACGCCGCATCCGCCATTAGGGAGATACTTCTGCGCAATCTCATAATATTTATCACTCTTAAGTCCGGAGTAGTTAACCTTTGTAACCTTGGGATGCTTCTCGAGAAACTCTGCGACTGCCTGGCCGTTTTCAACGTGCCTGGGCATACGTACATGGAGAGACTCTATACCAAGATTTAAGATAAACGCATTCTGAGGAGACTGGATACATCCGAAATCTCTCATAAGCTGGGCTGTTGCCTTTGTGATAAATGCGCCTTCCTTGCCGAATTTTTCAGCATATGTAATACCGTGATAAGACTCATCCGGAGTAGTGAGTCCGGGGAACTTGTCAGCATGAGCCATCCAGTCAAATTTACCAGAATCGATGATGGCACCACCTACTGCAGCACCGTGACCATCAAGGTATTTGGTAGTTGAATGTGTAACTATATCTGCTCCCCACTCGATCGGTCTGCAGTTGACGGGAGTAGGGAATGTATTGTCGATGATAAGAGGCACACCGTGAGCATGAGCTGCCTTTGCAAACTTCTCGATATCGAGAACGGTAAGTGCAGGGTTTGCTATGGTCTCGCCAAATACGAGTTTTGTATTGTCCTTAAATGCAGCGTTAAGCTCATCTTCCGTGGCATCGGGAGATACGAAAGTCACATCGATGCCCATCTTTCTCATAGTCACATCGATGAGGTTAAATGTACCACCGTATATAGATGAGGAAGCGACGATATGACCGCCGTTTTCACAGATGTTGAACATCGCAAAAAAGTTTGCAGCCTGTCCGGATGATGTAAGCATGGCTGCCGTGCCACCCTCTAGCTCTGCAAGTTTTGCAGCTACATAATCGTTTGTGGGATTCTGGAGTCTTGTATAGAAATAACCGCTTGCCTCGAGGTCGAAAAGCTTGCCCATATCTTCACTTGTATCATACTTGAATGTTGTAGACTGAATAATGGGAATCTGTCTGGGCTCTCCGTTGCCCGGTCTGTAACCTGCCTGAACGCATTTGGTATTGATCTTAAAATCACTCATTTTTCTTCTCCTAATTGAATACACTATATCTATAAGTAAAAGTTATCACACTTTTATCACCTAGAGATACGGGATAATTATATCACATTTCAATATAATTTTATACGGTTTGTTTGACCGTTTATCTGCCTAAAATATATCTTTAATCAAATATTACATCCCCCAAATCAGATGTAATTGATAAAATACATTTGTGATAAAATTATTTTCAAAAGATACTTAATTCTGAGGTGTATTTTAATGGATATCAGATTGCGGCCCCATCACGGCATGTGCTTTCAGTTTTATAAAGGAAAAGGCTACAGTAAAGAGTTTACGGAAAACATGGACGATCTGCTGGGCAGGTTAAATGGAGATAAAGACCTGAACATAACCCTGACACTGTCTGCCGACTCCGTCTGTGGCAGCTGTCCCAACAATATAAACGGTATCTGCAAAACGGAGAAAACGGTGGCAGGTTATGACAGGGCCGTCCTTGAAAAGTGCGGTTTTGGTGAAGGGCAGACGATTCCCTACGGTGAGTTTATATCCACAGTAAAAAGCAGTATTCTGGATAAAAATTTCAGGGAAGAAATCTGCGGCGACTGCAGCTGGAATGAAATATGTAAATAAGGGGGCACCCAAATGACAGATTATTTTAAAGAGGCCCTGGCATCATTTACAAAGGATACTGCATACGGCGGAGCCATCAGACACCTGGCGGATAACGGTTTCACCGTAAAAGAGATCACTGCAAAACTGTCATATCCCGTGGCAGAAAATATTGTATCTGAATATGTCTGGAATCATTTCATAAATAACAAAACAATCTGTATAAATCCGGCGGATGTTTATGATGACCCGGAAGGTGAATTTATAAAGGTAACCGGCAAATACGGAAAAACCAGTTTTGTCAGAAAACCTCCTGTCACTGAAGCAAAAGAGCCGAGAGAATATGTGGAATGCAATTTCGGATCGGATAAAAGATTAAGTCCAAAAGAATATGAAAGAGAACTGTTATTATTAACCGATAACGACAGGGAATATATCGAAGGTCTGCCATGGCCGTCAGGACCTGTTTATCATATAAAAAATGAGCGGATGGCCAGAATCGCCGATCCGCTCCATTTGAAAATATTATTACTTTGANNTTTCTGCTTTCCTTATCACGATGAAATATGCAGGGAGCATGATGACTGTGATCAGTATCCATGAGACGGGATAAACAGTCATCAGCATCTCAAACGAATGCCACTTAACAAATACCGTACCCATCCAGACCAGCCTGAATACAACAGTTCCAAATATTGCAATGACTGATGATAAATATGAGTGTCCCATGGCACGCATCACTCCGCCGGGTACTTCATAGAGAGCCACCATACCCTCAAATATCATGACGTTCATCATACGGGTTACGGCGTATTCGATTTCAGCAGGCTTTGGTGTGTATAAAGAAGCAAAAGGTGTTCTGAATACGCCAAATACAAATGCCATGATCTCCGTAAAGACAAGGGCAAGGATTATACACTGTCTGCAGATCTTTCTGCATCTTTTCAGATTGCCTGCGCCGTAATTTTGTCCGGCAAATGTAATGGCCGCCTGGGTAAACGAATTTGCCATATAGAATGTGAAATACTCAAAGTTAAGACCTACAGACGATCCGGCTGTAGCAGCTTTGCCAAAGCTGTTTATACCGGACTGGACAAATACATTTGAAAAAGAAAAAAGTGCACCCTGGAGTCCCGCCGGTGCCCCTATCGCAAATATCTTCTTAAGATAATATCTGTCTATCTTCAGTTCACTGAACTTAAATCTGATCCACTCATCTTTGTGCCGAATCAGTGCCATCATGACTATGACACAGCTGATCACATTGGATACAACAGTGGCGATGGCGACACCTGATACTCCCATATGAAATACGATAACAAGGATCAGGTTAAGTCCCGTGTTGATGATGCCTGATATGACAAGGGCATACATCGGGAGTTTTGTATCTCCTATACTACGGAGGATCGCCGCTCCGAAATTGTATACGAGGATAAAAGGCATGCCGAGGAAATAAATCTTTAAATAAAGGGATGCAAGTACAAGTATATCTTTAGGCGTACCGATAAGGATAAGCATCTGCTCTGAAAGTGGAATGCCTGCCACTGTGATGATCAGTCCGCTGATGATACCGACAGCTACTGATGTATGGACTACTTTAGGTATATCATTTTTCCTGCCCTGGCCTATAAGAGTCGCAATGACTACATTTGTACCAAGGGAGAGGCCTGTCAGAAGATTTATGATAAGGGCAATAATCGCTGTGTTTGCTCCAACCGCTCCGAGAGCTCCGTCCTCCGCAAAACGACCTGCCACTGCAACATCTACGGAATTAAAAAGCTGCTGCAAAATATTACTTGCAGCAAGGGGCAGTGCGAACAAAATAAGTTTGTCCGCAAGGGAGCCGGTGAGCATATTGTTTTTTACAGGTAAGTTATTATTTTCTGACATGGTGGATCATGCTCTCACTGCCCATCTCATCTTGGTGGATTTGCTCCTGGGATTAAGTCTGCACTCCTCGGCAGACGGTCTGATCACATCGTCTGACACCTCCGAGTATACTCCAGCTTTTTTAAGTGCCTTGAAAGATTTCTTGACCAGTCTGTCCTCGCCTGAATGAAATGTCAGTATCGCCACTCTGGCTCCGGGATTAAGTATATCCGGGAGTTTTTCAAGAAACGAGTAGAGGACTTCAAATTCACTGTTTACATCTATTCGCAGGGCCTGGAAGACTCTTGCACATGATTTTTTTACCGCTTCTTTTTTATCTTCCGCAGGTAGTTTATCAAGTGCCGACTCGATCGCATTTCGAAGAGCTGTGGTTGTATCCATGGGGCCGCCCTTTTTCATGATGCCAAAAACCTTTTCGGCAATCTCCTCCGCATACGGCTCATCAGAGTTTTCCATCATCATACCGATAAACTCCTGCTCTGTGATCTTATGCAGCCTCTCCGCAGCCGACTCGCCGTGCTTTGGATCAAGCCTTAAATCAAGGGGTCCGTCTGTCTTGTAGGAAAATCCTCTTGAAGGGTCATCTATCTGCATTGATGAAACGCCAAGGTCAGCCAGTACAAAATCAAATCTGCCGGCCTCTTCTGCCACTTTATCGATATTTGCAAAATTGATCAGCCTGAATTTAAAGCTGTCCTCTAAAAAACCGGCTTTCCTGATACGCTCCACTGTCTTTTCTGATTCGATGGGATCAACGTCAAGACCGTAGATGCAGCCGTCACCCTTAAGTTTTTCAAGCATCTTCATGGTATGACCGCCATATCCGAGTGTACAGTCAAGGCCCTGCATGCCGGGTGTTATCTTAAGGAAATCGAGTATTTCATTTACCATTATGGAGATATGCATACCTGCGGGTGTAGAACCTTTTGATATCACGCGCTCTACAGTCTCCCTGTATTTCTCCGGATCTTTTTCCTTATATTTTTCCTCAAACTTTTTGGGATACTTTCCGGAGTAGTGAACTCTCCGTTTATGCTGCTTTTCTTCCATAAATATTATCCAAGAATCTTCATGAATTTAATATTGTTTACGATACACCAGAGTTCCAGAGTATTATATACTCTTCCATATTCCGAATATGTCCGTCTGTTTTTGTAATCTATCTTGCCAAATCCGTACTCGTATTTTTCACCGTTTTTATTGATAATAACCATTTCCCTGGACATGATCTCATAATTGGCGGGAACCATTAAAATATTAAGTACATCAACGGCCATAAATGTCTTATCACCGAGCATCAGAGAATCCCTGTCTACTCCGATACGGGCCGGAAGATTCTTTATCTTATTGTAGGCAATAATGTCGGGAATAGTATCCGTAAACAACATAAGCACTGCGGCAATGCCGGATATTATAAAGATTACCATGGCAAGTACCGAATCGTTATCTATCACAAGATAATAAATAAGTGCAACAAGAAACGCTATGAAAAGACCTGCTACGAATGAATTTCTGATGATCACGTCTTTTTTATTGGCCCCGATTATGCTCTCATTGGGGACAGCCAGATCATGTCTTTCTTTAAAATATTCGACAGCCGCTTCCATATTAAGTGACTCCGTATACTTTGTCCGGTCAAGATATGATACGACCTCTGCAAACTTTGCCTTTGATAAGTTGTTGGCATTAATCTCTCTTTTTATTCCGGATGCTTCCCTGATGCGGATCTCACGGGATGTACCTGTATATATACCATTCAGATAATGCCTGTTTACCTCAGAGCCCGCAAAAGCGGAGTAAGGGTATTTTGTCACCTTTTTGCCTTTTGTGAGCTCAAAACCGTCATCAAATATCTGCAGATAATATTCTTTAACCAATAACGTTCCGAGAAAAGCAAGTCCTGCTGCAACAACGGCAGCTATCAAAAAACACAGAGAATAATTTTCGTTTATATCATCAATTGTTGTCAGAATCAAAAGGGTGCATATAAACCCCAAAATCATGATCCACGTTGCCGCCGTACGCTTATTCCTTGATATTCTGAATTTTTTATCGTTCATGATCATCAGTCTCCTGTTGTGTATATACCTGTGATTGTACCTGTGGCAAGGATGTTGCCTTTAAAGATAAGTATTATTTTTCCAGAAAATGATGCCTTACACCATCTTCCTTGTATGCAATTACAGAGGTCAGATCTGCGTTTGAGACACTGCTGAAAATATTGGCTTCCACCTGCGGATCTGTTTTTTTCAGTTTCGCAATCAGTTTTTTCGTTTCAAGCCTCTTGGAAGCAGTTGTCCCGTCCTCGTGGCAGGTTGAACAGGTTTCCGTAAAATGGCATGCACACTGCAAAAAA
>CADBFE010000068.1 GCA_902793845.1 uncultured Lachnospiraceae bacterium
GGACAGGCAAATGCTATATGGGATATTCCGAAATATCCGTATACCTCAATATTTTCAATTGCATTACCATATGCTTTCAGGTCACTGAACTGAAGATTATTTCTCTCCATCTTACTGAGCTTTTCTTCGCTCATATATTTATTAAGATATGCATAAGCCCTGATATCCACGTCTGTCACGCCACGGGAGAATTTGGCCGTATCCATTTTTATGCCGTAAACAAGGGCCGTTGCCACATCAGATGATGGCTCGATATCAAGCTGACGGTAATAGTCCGCGATTATCGAACAGCACGCTCCCACTATCCTGACATCCTTGTAAAGATATTCAATATGGGCATTTTTCTTTGTAGTCGGGTGATGATCTATGGTAGCTATCTCATCTCCCGGGAGATCCGTAATATTGCCTGCATGTTTCTGACTATCCACGCAGATGATATAGTCCTCTTCTTTCATATCATCAAGGATATCCTGATCGGCATACATCTCAATATCAAACAGATCAAGCATCTTTGACGAGCTCAGTTTATCAATGGTTCCATCGTACGTAATAATCGGATTTAAACCAAAGTGAATCATAAGCTGCTGCAGACCGAAAGCTGTTCCGATAGCATCAGGATCAGGGATGTTATGGGTCTGGATATAGACTTTATGTCCCCTGCATATTTCTATCAGCTGCCTGACATCTTTTTTATTTTCCTCCATCTGCGCCTTTCCTCTCAGTTATATTTTTATTTCCATTTTTTCCCGGGACATTTTGATTTTTTCATAATTGCCCGAAGCTCAACATAGCATCCGCATTTAAGGCAAGTTCCTTCAATCAGGTCGTCGCACTGCCTGCAGACATCCAGCCTTGATCCATACATATCAGCCCCCGCTTTATCTTTATCAGGAATCCTGCTTACCATATCCATTATCTCTTTTTTGATATCGGAGTCATTTAGTTCGGATAACAGACATTTTTTGCACGGCGGCTGCATCATGACAGTCTGACCTCTGCTACAGAGCATGCCGGTAGTTTTATCTTTAACTTTCCATCATCAATCCGGGCATTATAATCACTGATAAATACCTTTTCCGGATCATCAAATGTATTGTGGTCATGTACATCTCCTGTAAGGATCCTTGCAGATGCCTTTGACGGAGCAATGCCTGATAATTCACATACGATATCCACATCATCATCAAGTCCGCAGTTTGCAACCGTTAAGGTGAGTACGCCGTCCTTTACTGATGCAGATGATGAAATCATGGGAGTATTCCTGCCTTCCTTCATATTCTCGTTCTGAGAATAGCAGTATACTGCATCGCCGTCCTGGTGATCCTTAAAAAGATCAAATACATGATAGGTAGGTGTCTTTATCATCATCTCACCCTCAGTCAGAATAACTGCCTGGAGTACATTTACTGCCTGGGCGATATTGGCCATCTTTACACGCTTGCAGTGTCTGTTAAATGAATTAAGAGAAATAGCCGCAACCATCGCATCCCGCATTGTATTCTGCTGGAAGAGGAATCCGGGATTGGTACCCTTTTCCACATCATACCATGTCCCCCACTCGTCGACTATCAGGGCTACGCTGCCATCCGGATCATATCTGTTCATAATCTCACTGTGGCGGGTAATCAGTTCATCTATATATCCCGCTGCCGAGAGTACATCATAATAGCCGTCCCTGTCAAATTCCGTAGCATATCCTTTATTGTTCCAGTCAGGAACTGTATAAAAGTGAAGTGAAAGACCGTCAGCAAACCACTCTCCCGGTCTTCCGAGTTTCTTCATCATTACCTCTGTCCAGTTATAATCGGCAGCATTTGGTCCGCATGCGATTTTATATAATTTATTATCATTATAATTCTTGCAAAAGTTTGCAAACTGCTTATACTGATCGGCATAGTATTCGGGTGTCATATGGCCGCCGCAGCCCCAGTTTTCATTGCCTATACCAAGGTATTTAAGTTTCCATGCCTTTTCATGTCCGTTTTTCTTTCTAAGGTCCGCCATTGGTGAGACACCGTCAAATGTCATATACTCAACCCACTCTGACAGTTCTCTCACAGTTCCGCTGCCCACATTGCCCGCGATATATGGTTCACATCCAACCAGTTCACAGAGTTCCATGAACTCATGGGTACCAAAGCTGTTGTCTTCAACGACTCCGCCCCAGTTGGTATTTATTATTTTCTTACGGTCGTTTTTATCACCTATTCCGTCTTTCCAGTGATACTCATCGGCAAAGCATCCTCCGGGCCACCGAAGGACGGGAAGCTTTATATTTTTTAATGCATCGATAATATCCTTTCTGAGTCCGTGAATATTTAGAATATCCGAATCTTCCCCTACGTATATTCCGTTATAGATACATCTTCCCAGATGCTCGGAAAAGTTTCCGTATATCTCCCTGTTAATGTGCCCCTGCTTATCATCTGTATTAATAAGCATCTTAATCTGTTTTGCCATCTGTAACCCTCCGTAAAAGCTGATACATACGTATTATCTGTCTTACCTTTTTATGAATTTCATAAAAAAGAAAAAAGACAGATTACTCTGTCTTTTTATAATAAACTCTTTTATATCTAAATTAAAGTGCAATCTTTCCTCTCTCGCCTGTACGGATACGGATAGCATCCTCAACAGGGTAAACGAAAATCTTGCCGTCACCGTAGTTGCCTGTGCGGATACCCTTTGAAATCTTCTCGATAAGAGTACCGGCAATCGATGCATCAACGACTGTCTCAACCTTGATCATGGGGAGGAGCTTTATCTCGCTCTTCTGCTCATATCCCTCATAATATCCCTTCTGGTTGCCATAGCCTTCCATATGGAAAATATTAAGTCCCGTAACACCAAACTCCTCAAGAATCTTTCTTAAGTCTTCAAGTTTCTCGGGTCTTGTAACTATTTCAAGCTTTTTCATGATATCTCTCCGTATAATATACAAAAACAATTAATGAAAATCTCTCTGCTGCAGAGTTTTTTAAGACTCTGCAACAAAGAAGATGTCGGCTCATCGACAAACATGATTTTATCATATAAATATAAAAAATCAACCTCCGAGGTACGCCTTCCGCACGCTATCGTCGTGGAGAAGTGCCTGACCCGTACCACTGTTAACAATCCTGCCTGTCTCAAGGACGTATGCTCTGTCGGCGATAGAAAGTGCTTTCTGTGCATTCTGCTCTACAAGGAGAATCGTAGTACCGGATTTATGAAGTTCTTTAATGATATCAAATATCTGATCAACGAGTATTGGCGCAAGTCCCATTGAAGGCTCATCAAGCATGATAAGCTTAGGTTTGCTCATTAACGCCCTGCCCATTGCCAGCATCTGCTGCTCACCGCCTGAGAGAGTGCCCGCAATCTGTTTATATCTCTCCTTAAGTCTCGGGAACTGCTCATATACAGCCTCTATGGAGTCTGCGATCTCGCTCTGCTTTCTTGTGAAAGCACCCATCTCGAGGTTTTCCTGAACAGTAAGCTGGAGGAATACTCTTCTGCCTTCCGGACAAAGAGCCATACCCCTGCCGACTATCTTGTGGGCAGGTACTCCAAGGAGTGACTTGCCGTCAAAATCTATCGTACCTGATGAAGCTTTTAGCAATCCTGCAACAGTGTTAAGTGATGTTGATTTACCGGCACCGTTGGCTCCGATCAGTGTGACTATCTCGCCCTCGTTTACTTCAAACGAAATACCCTGTATTGCATGAATACTTCCGTAATGGACATGCAGATCATTTACCTTTAATATCGTATTTCCCATATCCGTGCCTCTCTATTCCTCAACATCTACGGAAGCCTCTTCGACTTCACTCATGTGTGCTTTTTCTTTCTCTGCTTTCTTTTTCTGTGCTTCCTTTGCAGCAGATGCGGCAAATCCTTCTGAGCCGGTCTCGTCTGCCTGGCTGCCAAGATATGCCTCTATTACCACAGGATCATTCTGGATCTCTTCCGGTGTACCCTTTGCGATCACCTTGCCAAAATTAAGCACGATGATATTTTCGCAGATACCCATGACGAGATTCATATCATGCTCGATAAGGAGTACAGCGATACCAAATGTATCCCTGATCTTTCTTATATTGTTCATGAGTTCTTCTGTCTCTGAAGGATTCATACCTGCTGCCGGCTCATCGAGGAGGAGTAGCTTTGGCTTTGTTGCAAGGGCTCTGACTATCTCAAGTCTTCTCTGGGCTCCGTAAGGAAGGGATGAAGCCTTTACATCTGCAAGGTCTGCCATACCGAATATATCAAGGAGCTCAAGCGCACTTTCATGGGCTCTCTTTTCCTCCTGCCAGAACTTTGGCAGACGGAACACACTGCTGGGCAGATGGTATTTTACATTATTATGCATTCCGACCTTCACATTGTCCTCTACAGACAGCTTGTCAAAAAGTCTGATATTCTGGAATGTCCTGGCAATACCTGCCTGGTTAACCTGGGCTGTACTCATACCATGGGTATCCTTGCCGTCAAGAAGTATCACACCGTGAGTAGGCTGGTAAACCTTTGTGAGCAGGTTAAATACCGTAGTCTTGCCTGCACCGTTTGGTCCGATGAGTCCGCCTATCTCTGTGGCGCCTACGGCAATGTTAAATTCCTCAACAGCCTTAAGTCCGCCAAACTCTATGCCAAGGTGAGTACACTCCAGTACAGGTCCTCTGCCTTTATCTCTCTCGGGTATTCTTCCGGGTCCCGGAACATCTACATATCTGGTCTCTTTCTGGTTACTCATTATGCAGCCTCCTTTCCGGAAGATTCCTGTTTATTTTTCTTTCCGATACTCTTGATCAGACCTCTGATCTTTTCATTATTTGTAGCGATCATTACGAGCACAAGTACGATTGCGTAAATGAGCATACGGTAATCCTGGAACTGACGGAGGAGCTCAGGCAGTACTGTAAGCAGTGCTGCTGCAATGATTGAGCCTGTCATATTTCCGATACCTCCGAGTACCACGAATACGAGTACGAGGATCGATGTATTAAAATCAAATTTCTTTGGTGCTACGGTTGCAAAGTTAAGGGCGTAGAGACATCCTGCCGCACCTGCCATGGCAGCACTTATCACAAAAGCGATCAGCTTGTATTTTGTCACGTTGAGTCCGCATGCCTCAGCTGCTATACGGTTGTCACGGATAGCCATGATAGCTCTTCCGTGTCTGCTCTTTATGAGATTCTGGATTACAAAGAGTACCAGGAGCAAAAGTACGATACCGCATGTAAATGAAGATATCTTCATGATGGATGCACCCATAGGTCCGTTTATCACGACCTTGCCGCCTTCCTGAAGATCAAGGGCTCCCGTACTGTTCATGGAAAAATGAATACCCCTTCTGTCCACCCCTACATAAAGGCAGTTAAGCACGTTTTTAATGATCTCTCCAAATGCCAGTGTGACGATTGCAAGATAGTCGCCGCGAAGGCGCAGAACCGGTATACCGATCAGTATGCCTGCTATACCTGCCATCACTGCAGCTATTACGATACTGATCAATAGTCTGACTACTGTATTTGGGATGCCGTCTGTCAGTGCTGTGCTGACTACGGCACCGGTAAATGCACCTACACTCATAAAACCTGCATGGCCCAGCGAGAGCTCGCCGCTGATACCGACTACGAGGTTAAGTGAGAGTGCCATAATCACATATGACACAATGGGGATCAGCTGGCCCTTCATAGTCGAGCTTAAGTTTCCCGTAGATGCAAGTATCTGAAATACTATGTAAAACAGGATTACTATTCCGTAATTTACAAAACTCATAAGTGTATCTTTGGATAATTTCTTCATGTCTTCTCCTCCCTACACTTTCTCTGTAATCTTTTTGCCAAGGAGTCCCGTAGGCTTGACTATAAGCACTATGATAAGGACTGCAAACACTATGGCATCGGAGAGCTGTGTTGAGATATACGCCTTTGCAAATATCTCGATGACTCCGAGCAGGATTCCTCCGATCATGGCTCCTGGGATGGAACCGATACCTCCGAATACTGCTGCCGTAAATGCCTTGATGCCGGGCATGGCTCCTGTCGTAGGCATCAGTGTCGGATAAGCCGAGCAGAGGAGGACACCTGCGATTGCCGCAAGGCCTGACCCTATGGCAAATGTCAGCGATATTGTACCGTTTACGTTAATACCCATAAGGGATGCAGCACCCTTGTCCTCGGAAACGGTTCTCATGGCCTTGCCCATCTTGGTCTTGTCTGTAAACAGTGTCAGGGCAACCATCACCACGATACAGGTTACAACTGTACCAAGTGCTGTACCTGTTATCTGGATGCGGCCGATATTGACGTAAGGAATGAATGAAAGCATATTGGGAAATGCCTTCGGATTTGATGTCCATATAAGAAGTGCCACATTCTGAAGAAAGTACGATACGCCGATTGCGGTGATAAGGACCGCAAGGCTTGTAGCATTACGAAGGGGCTTATATGCAAGCTTCTCAATGACGACACCAAGTACGGTACATACAACAACCGCAAATAAAACAGCCAGCCACACCGGCCAATGGAGATAGTATCCGGTGCAGAATGCTGCATATCCGCCGATCATGATGATGTCACCGTGAGCAAAGTTAAGCATCTTCGCAATTCCATAAACCATCGTATATCCGAGAGCTATTATCGCATATACGCTTCCAAGGCTTATACCGCTTATCAAATAATCTAACACTTCATACCTCTTTCCCCAAAATACCCGGGGACTAAAAAGCCCCCGGTTTTTGGACAAAATCTTTTATCTGTAAAGATAAATCTTTTAATTAAAGACCTACGTAAACACCGTTCTCGATAACTACCGCCTTAGGTGCCTTGTTAACCTCGCCGGCTGCATTCCAGCTCATTGCAAGACCTGTAACACCGTCGCATGAGAATCCGGGGTCTGTAAATACAGAGATAAGGATCTCGCAGAGCTCCTCGTTGCTCATATCTGTAACATCAAGACCACCGTTGTTTGCTGCGTAGTACTCGAGTGCTCTGTAGATAGCGTAAGGGCAGTCATATCCGTCAGCTGCGAACTGGATAGGTGTCTCGCCAAACTTCTCCTCAAACTTTGTAACAAAGTTAACAGTAAGATCATCTGTTGCGTCTGCTGCGAAAGGTGTGAGGAGCATTACGCCCTCAGCAAGTGATGTATCAAATCCTTCAAGTGAAAGGATACCGTCCATACCATCTACACCAAACCACTTAACATCAAGACCAATCTGATCAGCCTGCTGGAAGATAAGTGAAGCTGCCTGATAGTAGATAGGAAGGAATACGAGCTCTGCTCCGCTCTGCTGTATGTCAGCAAGCTGTACAGAGAAATCGTTCTGAGTATCATCTGTAAATGTTGTTGTAGATACGATGTTTAAACCAACTTCTGCTGCTGCATCTACGAATGTCTGATAGATACCTGATGAGTATGCATCAGAGTTGTTGTAGATAATGGCTACATCTGTTGCAAGGTTGTTCTCAGCGATATACTTTGCTGATGCAGAACCCTGGTTTGGATCTGAGAAGCAGAGCTGGAACATGTTGTCCTTGTTTGCAGTTACATCTGTTGAAGATGCAGAAGGTGTGAGCATGAACATTCTGTCGCTGTAAGCCTCTGCTGAAACTGCTATACAGGGTGTTGTTGTAACTGTACCGGCGATAACCTGTGCGCCCCAGTCTTTAAGCTGGTTGTAAGCATTTACAGACTTCTCTGCATCATGCTCGTCATCCTCTGCCTGGTAATCGATCTGGAAACCTGTACCGAGTGCATTGATCTCTTCTACAGCGATCTGTACACCGTGGTCTACAGCGTTACCGTAAAGAGCAGCGCCTCCTGTAAGAGGTCCGATCATACCGAGCTTAAGAGTACCTGTAAGGCTTCCGTCAGCTGTTGTGTTGTTGTTTGCATCTGCACCTGTGTTTGCAGAAGCATCGTTTGTAGCGCCGCATGCAACTATTGAAAGTGCCATTACGCCTGCTACGAGAACCGATAAAACTTTTTTCATCATTTCTTTTTCTCCTCTCTTAGTTAAACATAAAAAGCCTCCCGGTATGTTGGAAGGCTCCCTTGCTTACCTATGTTATTTTAAGTAGAAGATAAATTTTTGTCAATATCCACATTATTTAATACAACAAAATATGCAAATTGACATATAGCCGTTATTTATCGCTCTGCAAGAAGTTTACGGGCTCCCCAGATAAAATATATCAGAAATGGTATCTGAAGAATTATCTCTATCCCATATGCCAGTATATGATCCTTTACTCCCTGGCGCAGTTCAAACATAATACCCCATCCGAGTCCGCACATCAGGATACCGATGAGGATTGCAAACAGGGCGAATATCAGCCCCAGTCTGAAGCAGTGTTTCTTACGGCATATCTTATCCGCAAAATCCTCGGGTCTCTTATCCTCATAATTTTTACGCCATATATAGCAGTTTCCTGTCCTGCCCAGGTACTCCCACTCTTTTTTAAGGAGAGTCTCCATATAACTCACCTTTGGAAGTGCCGAAATATCCACGACATATTTACTCTTTTTATTTTCAGTCTCATCAAACTCAAAATAAAAGAGTCCCATCTCTCCGACGCTCCTTAGCTGGTATCCCTCGGCAGCCATCTCCTCGAGATATCTCTCCATCTCAGCCGGAACTATTTTCTTTAATGCGACAAGCCATCTCTTTACCTTCATATATATCCCCCGGATAAACAAGCATCTGCTCGATTATATCATAATTTCTCGGCGTTCGTCATCCATGACTCACTATTCCCTCGAAATTACGACATAACATCCATGTTATATCACAAATCAGATTCTCCATCATTCAAGCTCTTCAAGATTCTTAAGAGTCTTTGGAGCACCGTACAGGTATGAGCCTGCTGCCATTATACCGACCATGATCATCATATACAGATGAAATGCCACTATACCTATACCGAGGAAATAATCAAGCATAAAACCTATGGCGCATACAAGGAGTGAGACAACCATGATAAGGGCCATGTTAAAGAATGTATTTAAATTGCCTCGCAGTGCACTGTACTCGTCATCCCAGTCAGAATGTGGATGGGAAGTATCAAGGATAAGTCCCATCATCGTCGTGGCGATCAGCGATCCGAAAGTGATAAATGCATAATAGATAATCCATACAAGGTCCATCCTGAATGTGACAACAAGTATTATGTCACACAGCAAAAGTGGCGGAAAAGCAAGTACCATCGCTACAAGCCCCTTCACATAAATCTGTGTACTGTAGGGGACCGGTATATACTTGATCAGGTCGTAATGGAGACCCTCTCTCGTAATCGATGTGGATGCCAGTGAATTCATGGCCGATGCGATAAAGGCCAGGAGCACCACGATAATGGTCATGATCATATATGCCCTCGGATACGAATATCCGGCAAACAGATTCTGAAAATGAATAAAATTCTCACCGCCCCTGTAATACAGGATAAATGCCACAAGGAGCACCGGCCACAGCAGGTTTATATAAACGCAGTTGTTTGCATACGCCTTGGTCCGAAGCAGCACCAGGAGTTCCTTTTTAAAGTATGAGGAAACAACACTTCTCTGGGTTTCAGAAAGTTTTCTGATATCCGTTTTCTTTTTACGGGAACCAAGCCTGCCTATTGTATAAAGAGCTTCCCTGTATGTGAAATGGCTGAGCAGCGTCATAACGCCTACTACGCCAAGACTTGCTAATACATATACGATCAGATACAGGAGATTGCCGCCTTCTGCCAGAGTATTTGTAAGCAGGGGCACCGTGAAAAATACTTTATTTAACACATTCGTAAACATGTTGGAATTATCCGAGAGGGATGTCACATAATTTTCTACAGATATGCTTCCGAAATCCTTGAAAGAATAAAGAAACAACAGGGTAAACAGAATAAGCGTCACTGTTGATACATAATTAAATATATTACCGTTCTTTACATTTCGAAGTACCACCAGGAGTATGAGCCCTATGATCGCGCAGTATGCCATAGGTACCATGGGTATCAGAAACGTACCTACTATACCGGTGAGTACACCCGTAACGGAAAAACCGTATGATATATGAAATCCTATAAACATAGATGCCAGGATCAGAAATTCCAT
>CADBFE010000069.1:0-10516 GCA_902793845.1 uncultured Lachnospiraceae bacterium
TGCAGGTGCGGGAGAAATCCTTCTTCTTGATGTAACTCCTCTTTCACTCTCTATCGAGACAATGGGTGGTGTTGCTACAAGACTTATTGAGAGAAATACTACTATCCCTACAAAGAAGAGCCAGGTATTCTCAACAGCTGCAGATAACCAGACAGCCGTTGATATCAATATCGTCCAGGGTGAGCGTCAGTTCGCTAAGGACAACAAGTCCCTCGGTATGTTCCGTCTCGACGGTATACCTCCGGCAAGAAGAGGTGTGCCTCAGATCGAAGTTACATTCGATATCGATGCAAACGGTATCGTAAACGTATCCGCAAAAGACCTTGGAACAGGCAAGGAACAGCACATCACAATTACTGCAGGATCAAATATGTCAGATGAGGATATCGACAAGGCAGTTAAGGAAGCTGCTGAGTACGAGGCTCAGGACAAGAAGCGTAAGGAAGCGATCGATACCAGAAACGATGCAGATGCTATGGTATTCCAGGTTGAGAAAGCCCTCACAGATGTAGGTGACAAGATTTCAGAGTCTGAGAAGTCAGGCGTTGAAGCAGATCTTAAGGCACTCAAGGATCTCCTTGAGAGTACAAAAGACCAGGATCTTACAGAAGATCAGGTAGCTCAGATCAAGGCTGCTCAGGAAAAGATGATGAACTCAAGCCAGGCGCTCTTTACAAAGATGTATGAGAATATGCAGGGTGCAAACGGTGCTGCAGGTGCAGGCCCTGACATGAGCCAGTTTACAGGCGGAGCTGCAGGTGCAGGTGATGCAGCAGGCAATGCCGGTAATGCAGGCGGATCAGATGACATCATCGACGGAGATTTCAAAGAGATTTAATCTCCCGGCTTTTGAAAAGTTATGTATAATTAATAATCTGAAGGGGGCACACTCAGTGTCCCCATAGATTATGTATAGAGATTATTTTTAAGGACAGCATTTATTATGGCAGACAAGAGAGATTATTATGAGGTACTCGGCGTTGATAAATCAGCCGATGAAGCCACTATTAAAAAAGCATACAGGCAGCTTGCAAAGAAATATCACCCTGATATGAATCCCGGTGATGAGTCGGCAGCTGAGAAATTCAAGGAAGCTTCGGAGGCGTATGCTGTACTGAGTGATCCCGAAAAACGTCAGAAGTATGATCAGTTTGGTCATGCTGCATTTGACGGTGGAGCAGGCGGAGCCGGTGGATTTGATTTCAGCGGCATGGATTTCTCTGATATATTCGGCGACATATTCGGAGATCTCTTCGGAGGCGGTCGCAGAGGCGGACGCAGCAATGGTCCCATGAAGGGCAGCAACATCCATACATCTGTCCGTCTTAAATTTGAGGAAGCAGTATTCGGATGCAAGAAAGAGATAGAGCTCACCGTAAAAGAGAGCTGTTCAAAGTGTGGAGGCAGCGGCGCAAAGCCCGGAACATCTCCCCAGACCTGTTCAAAGTGCGGCGGTAAAGGCCAGGTGGTATTTACCCAGCAGTCTTTCTTTGGCCAGGTCAGAAATGTCCAGACATGCCCTGACTGTGGAGGCTCAGGTAAGGTGATCAAGGAGAAATGTCCCGACTGTCGCGGTACCGGATACATCCCTATGAAGAAGAGGTATGAGGTTGAGTTTCCCGCAGGTGTCGACAATGGCCAGTGCAAGCGTATGCAGGGCCTTGGTGAGCCCGGTGTCAACGGCGGACCGAGGGGTGATGCCCTCGTAGAGGCAGTAGTTGACAATCATCCTATCTTCCAGAGACAGGATATGAACATATTCTCAACAGTGCCCATGTCATTTGCCATAGCAGCCCTCGGAGGTGATATAATAATCGATACAGTTGACGGACCTGTTGTTTATGAAGTAAAATCGGGTACGGCGACGGATACGAGAATAAGACTTCGTGGTAAGGGTGTACCTTCCCTCAGGAACAAGGATTTACGAGGTGACCATTATGTCACACTGGTTGTCCAGGTTCCCACAAAGCTCTCAAATGAGGAAAAGAAGCTCCTTAAGGAATTTGACGAGGCAGGAGCCAATTCCCTGACAGCGGCCGAGCGGTTCAGAGCAGAGAAGGATGGAGACGATCCGTCACCTAAAAAGCCCAAGAAGAAAAAGTTTTTTTAATAAATAAAAGTATAAAAGATGGCTGAGATATCAGAGAAGACAACCAAAGATAATAATGTAAAGAAAACAAATCCGGTACTTAAAATTATCGGCAGGGTCTTTGCATTTATCGGTGTCACACTTTTGATGGCAGTCATCTTTTTGTATTTTGTGATGAATGTCTGTGTAAACGGTCCTTCCCGGAGGGTAAAGGAACTCTTTGTCCTCTCTGTTCGTGAGAGCAGTGCCGGAGGATTTCTCGCAGACATTTTTTTGACTAAAGAAGAGATACAGGCGATAGAAGATGCCAACAAGGTAGAAGATATAGACGAGCTCACAGATCTCTCAATTGTCTCCGTCAACCTGGCCCAGGAAAAGACTGAGGAGACAGTCACAGACGAAAACGGCGAGGAGACTGTCAGCTATATATGTGAGTCATCGTATGACTCCAATATTTATGTGGAAAACGGAATAGAGTTTCATGAATTAAAGGGACCTACATTTACCGGTACCATGGCTGTGGTAGCCGACCCTTCAAGAGTATTTGTAGGCACGCCGAGAGATTATTATGACGGATCGGCAGGACTGTCCGTACCTGCAATAGCAGACAGATACGGCGCGATACTGGCCATAAACGGAGCTTTCTTTGTGGATGAGGGCGGAGTTGGCAACGGCGGTACGCCTATAGGATTTGTCTTTTCAAACGGCAGCCAGCTCTACGGCGGATCCGGTACCACATACAACATGATGGGATTTACAAATGACGGCATCCTCATGTGCGGCCGTATGACAGGAGCCCAGGCAGAGAGCTACGGTATCAGAGACGGTCTTACATGTAATGTATTCCTTGTAATAAACGGAGAAAAGGTTAATGTATCGGGTACAGGCGGAGGCCTCAATCCCCGTACCGCCCTTGGTCAGAGGGCTGACGGAGCAGTACTGCTCCTGGTACTTGACGGCAGACAGGCGACGAGCCTCGGAGCGACACTGTCCGACGTGGCTGATGTCATGGTTTCTTTTGGTGCTGTCAATGCAGGTAACTTAGACGGTGGCGGATCGTCCGTTATCTATTACAACGGCGAAATAATGAATGTAGTTATGTCCATATACGGTGCAAGAGGCGTACCCGATGCGGTATGTGTCATGCCGGAGTGATCATAGGTATGAGTGAGAATACAAAAGATAATAAAATAATAAATATCGAAAATACTCCTCTGCCTATGAAAGGGACCGAGGAAAATAAAGAGATGTCTGTAAGAGAAGCAAGAGAAGAGCTGCTCCACAGACTTCATGATAAAGTCCGGGAGGAAGTAAGAGCCGAAGAGCGGGAAAAACTCCGGGAGGAGATGCGGGAGGAAGTCCGTGAAGAGCTTAAAAGAGAGCTCCGTGAAGAAGTACTTGGTGAACTGCGCAGGGAATCTGCCGGTAAAGATTCAGATAAAGATTCCGATGCAGAGGAAGTGATCACGGAATCATCTGACGGGGATTTAGAGTCAGTCGATATTGATAACGATGGGGATCTTGAATCTGTGGATATAAACGATGACAACGAGTCTAAGGCAGACACGGAAGAAGATTCAGAAGAGGGCAAAAAGAAAAAGCCTTTATTCTTCATATGCCTTGGTATATATGCAGTCATCTGGATCATTGCAACCATAATCGTATGCGTGATCCTGACAGGCAAGTTCAGGGATTATCAAAGCAGATACGATGCTGCACAGGCAGCTATCCAGCCTGATACAGTAGCTGCAGGTGAGCTTTACAGATTTGATACAGACCATTTAAGAGAGAGTGCAGGCGAGGACTGGATCCTCATTAACAGATATGAAAGCGATGATGTGATTGACAGATATATTTCTGACACATTATCAGGCAGGACCATCTCATGCAGTGCCAACGAGGCATACACAGAGAGACATCCCTCATACGATGTATATGCAGACGATTTGCTCCTTGGTACCATTACATTAAAGCACAAGACAGAGTCTGATGAGTTTGGATTCTGCGATTATGAATTTTCCGACCTCCGGGTACTCCTTGGAGGACCTGAGATGGAGACATATACGATCAAATGCTATGAGGGCGATGATGTATATGTAAACGGGGAAAAGCTTGAAGCGG
This sequence comes from uncultured Lachnospiraceae bacterium, assembly GCA_902793845.1. Classification (GTDB taxonomy): domain Bacteria; phylum Bacillota; class Clostridia; order Lachnospirales; family Lachnospiraceae; genus NK4A136. The sequence goes on from CADBFE010000069.1 coordinate 4,211, forward strand.
ACGATGAGACAGTATTCCTGACAGAGGATACACAGCTTGATTCATATATGTCCCAGGCTGCATCTGCCAAATCGGGAGTATCGATCAATGAGTGTGTTTATACACTTACCGATTTTATTGACGAGCCTACTGTTACACTTGAGAAATATGACAATACATATACTGTTTCCGACAACTCTCTTCGAGATGAGATAGTAGCAGTCGGTGATGAGGATACAAGGGATTCGGATCATTATTTCAATGCATGCGTATTCTTTGATGATCAGCTCGATTATGATCTTAACGACAGGCTCTACAACGGCTTTGTTGTAGCCGGAGAAAACTTTATTTACAATATGAACCTCTGGGGTTCGTTTGCCAATGTATCAAAATATCTTGAGTCAGGCGGCGCTGCATACAATGCCATAGCCAGTGCCCAGAGCGGACTCTCATGGGCAGGCCGTCCGGACGAGTTTGAGATAAAGAGTACGGAGATACTAAGTATTGTTAAGTATGATGATGATACACTTGTCGTCACCACATACCACACCATCCACCGTTTATACCGCAGTGTCACCTACGAGGAGGACATGACTGTTGAGTGGCTTTACTGCAAAAACGGAAACGCATGGCTAATCAGGAATTTCTCATATTTGTGATTGTAACTCAACGATAATTTACCGTAATACGATAAAAAGTTATTGACTTACAATTTTTACCATGTTATACTCCAAATTGTGAACGACAGATGCATTTATTTGCATTTACAAAAAAGCGTTTATCAGTTTGGAGGGAAAACATGAAAAAGATCTCAATATCACTTAAAATAACAATCTTTGTCGCAGCAATTCTTGGTGCGGCAATCTATTTCTGGGCGCTTCCTTTTGTCGGAAGGTATATCGCCAGACTTTCACCTGAATACAGCGGAGCATATTACCCCTGGCTTATTCTTTTATGGATCACGGCAGTACCCTGTTATATTGCCCTTGTATTTATATGGCGCGTAGTCAAAAGCATTGACAGGGACGAACTCTTCAGGATCGAAAATGCAAAGAGATTTTCGGCAGTATCAAAGCTTGCTTATATTGATGCGGTATTTTTCCTCCTTGGAAATGCAGTTTACCTTTTCTTAAATATGAATCATCCTTCCATAGCTCTTGCATCCACATTTATCTGTGTGGTCGGTGTGGCATTTGGAATATGCATGAGCGCCCTGGCCGGATTTTTTGAGAAGGCAGCATCACTACAGGAAGAAAACGATCTGACAATATAACAGGGAGGGCAGATAGATGGAAGAGATAAAAGGAAAAATCATATTTAACATAGACGTAATGCTGGCCAAACGTAAGATGAGCCTGACCCAGCTCTCGGAAAAGGTGGGTATCACGATTGCCAACATGTCAGTACTTAAAACAGGCAAGGCTAAGGCAATAAAGATATCAACGTTGATCGCCATATGCAACGCACTGGACTGTCAGCCGGGAGATATCCTTGAATACCAGCCGGAAGATGAAAAATAAAAAAGGAACTGATCAGAGGTGATTAAAATGATGGAAGCCCGTAACATAGTAGCGGAAAAAATAGAATATAAGAGACTGTTTCTGATATGCAGCATATATGCGGTATTTTATACCTTTTGTCTTTATAAAAACGGAGAGGGTATTACCTTTCCCCTGTTTATAGCAGGTACAGCGGCGGTATATTTGTATTACCTTAAATTAATGGGTAAGGTGCTAAAACCGTTTTCGAATTTTTATTTTGTCTCAATAGGACTCATGGCCGTCAATGTCTGCTGTACTGCCAATGTTTTTATGATCATTTTCGACAAGGCTTTTATTTTTTTACTCTTTTTTATGCTTTTTATGCATAATATCTACGATGACAGGACTTGGGATTTTGGCAGATACCTTAAGGCTCTTGTGAAAAATATAAATACTCTGCCGGGATTTTTGAGATTCCCATTTTTTGATATCTCAGATATGAAGCAGGCAAAGGAGTATGAGAAAGCCGATGAAAACGGGGCGCGGGAGGATGGAGAAAAGCCGACGGTTTATTATGTCTTTATGGGATTGTTAATATCTGTACCCCTCGTATGTATCATCCTGCCGCTCCTTATCTCATCAGATGTCATGTTTTCAGACTTCATGAATAAACTCTTTTCCTTTTCATGGGACTGGGATGTCATCGGAGTGTTGATAATGATCATCGCTGTATTCTTTTTATCATACGCCCTGGTTTACAGGCTTTCCATCAGGATACCTTTTCTCCAAAAACCGGTTATGGATAAGAGAGTTCAGAGTCCCATTATAGCCATCACGGTAAATATAGTGCTCCTGGCTATATACATGACATACTGCATGATCCAGATAATATATCTCTTTTTAAGAAAGGGTAATCTTCCCGGCAATTATACATATACACGATATGCCCATGAAGGATTTTTCCAGCTTGTATTTGTATGCCTTATAAATATCGTGCTCGTCCTTGTATGCCGCAAGCATTCGCGGGACAGTAAAGTTCTCAAAATAGTACTCTGCCTGATAAGCGGATGTACATATATAATGATCGCCTCAAGTGCTTACAGGATGTATCTCTATATAGCAGGATACAAGCTCACATACTTAAGAGCATTTGTATTATGGGCACTGCTTGTTATGGCTGTGATCATGGCAGGTGTGATCATGTACCTGTACAGACCGGAGATGAACTTTGTCAGGTTCTGCACGGTATCTGTTATAAGCCTGTGGATAGTATTTGTGATGATTAATCCGGATTATCAGATAGCGAAATACAATATCATTTATCATGATGATACCGAGTACATATTAGAGCTGTCCCTTGACGCAGTCCCGGCCATAGAGAAATATTCAGACGATGATGAAATACTTGAAAAGTACCTTAAAAAATATGATTACTCAAATGTTCATGATGACTTCGGGATCGACAAGAAAACACCACTGACATTCAGAACATTCAACTTTTCTGTATGGAAAGCCCAGGAGCTGTGATGCGATTTGATAAGAAATTATTAAAAAACAAAACAGTAATATTTTTCATGATAGTTATATTATATGAACTGTCAAAAATATTATTGTTAAAATTCAATATAGAATACAGGGCAGTCCCGGCAAGATTATTTTATTGGATAATAATAATCGGAATAGTAATAACAGGATACCGGGTGTTATATAAAGCAAACCTGAAATATTTTGACGGAGATATAAAAAAAGCATTTTTAAATATGATTGTCTGCTCGGTATTGATGGTAGTATATTTGTATATTTGTTTAATACTTTTTGCATATATAATGGTAGTTACACTGGTAATTATTGTATTGGCAATCCTTATAACGAGCAGATACGAACATACCAGACCATATACAGGCAGCTTTGTATTTCTTATGTTTTTGGGACTATTAGTCGGTGGTTCATTGTTTTCAAAACAATTCAAACAGGAAAAAGAGGAGGTATATGAGACTGATTATATAAAGGTAAGCGAACAGGGATGGATGGATCCGTTTCCAAAAGGAATATATTATCCTCTAAATTCTCTTTTCAGAAGAAAAGTAACTGAAGATTATAAGCTTGATGAGTTGTTGGAAAGTAGATATGGAATGAAATTTACCATTCAGAAGGCTGATAAGGGGTATGTGGTTATACCGGAGCAATATCCTCAGTTACGATTAAAAGTATATAATTATTTAAATTTTAGTATAGACTTTTCAGATTCGCTGGCACGATGGTATTTTGAAAAAACATATGATGAAAAAACATGGAAACAGAATATATGTATTGTCCCGGAGAAATGCTTGTTGCAAATGAGATTTTTTGTCCTGTAATTGATATAAAAGGTGATTTTGAAATATATGCAAATGAAATATCCGAATTGATTAAAAGCGCAAATTCTGATCCCTATTTCCAGGATCATGCAGGGAAAATCCAGTGTGTAGTTATGTCAAATGATGATATTAAAAAAACAATATCATTTTATTTCGGTTCGCGGTCTGAATATGGAGAGGAAGATTACTATGAAAATCCGAAAAACGTTCTGGAAAAACTGAACACAGATCTTTAGGCAGTCCCGGCAAGATTATTTTATTGGATAATAATAATCGGAATAGTAATAACAGGATATCGCATTTTGGGAATATAACAGACTTAACAGAAGAAAATATTGATGTTATGGAAGCATGTTGTAGATCTTTTGCAGAATTTCTTATGCATGAATTTATTTTGTCGTAAAATGAACAAAAATAAAAAAAATTATAAAATAAAATTCATACTGGGAAGTGTGTTGCTCATTATATATTTAATGTTGATGATTTTCTTTCTGTTATTAAGAGAATACTTATATAAAGAGTATGGAATAGAATTTAGGCCAAAGTTAATTGATAAAATTGTTAAAATAGGAATGATGATTTTTATCATGGTAGTTTTATTTTTTCTTATTTCTGCAAATAAGTATTTTTCGATATTAGAAAACCCTAAAATAGAATTTGATTTCTATATGAACGCAGGTGTGATATTCGTTACATTATTATTGATAGCAATTACTTTATTATACAAATCTGTTTTTTACAAAGAAAGAGAAGATATAATTGATGATTATTATTTGGCCGTATATCAGATTAGACCATGGGATGCTGTGGGAGACGGAATGGCAAAAGGGGAATATGAGCCGTTAAATGATTACGTTCGAAAAAGAATTACGGTAGATTACGGGTTGGAAAAATTATTGGAGCACAGATATGGTTTAAAGTTTTCAATTAAGAAGGAAAATGGGAAAACGATAATTGTTCCGGAAGAATATCCTGAATACGAATTTTACTTATATGATCCATTTTTTTATACATTAGACATTCCGGAATCATTAATGGATTAAAAATGAAAAAATAAAAATTATATCAAAATGCTAATAATGAAATGTTCGTTCATATTGATTCTTACCACTTCCCCCAAGTAGAGTTTCCTGCAGGGTCAGGATTTATAATTTGCGTATAAATTGCCAACTTTGCTATTTTTTCCTTAAAGTTGGCAATTTATAGATAAAAATAACGCTATAAATTGCCAACTTTAAAATTTTTTTAATATTTGACAGGGTCTAAGTCAAACAAAAAAAAGTATACTAACGAAAATATTATAAAAATATTAATAGTCTCTGAATAACTGTAAATGAGATATGAAAAAAGAGGCCTTGAATATTACAAGAAATTCGTTGTGCATTTAAGGGAAAAAGTACAATAATTACTACTGGGAAGGCAACGGGGTACAAGATATGGTAGTTAAAAAAGAACGTTTTCTGCAATATCAGGCCGGATTCTGCAATGTACGATCCAAAAGATCTGGAATGATCTAAGATAAATTGTGCACGAAAAATACAAAATATGCACACTTATAATTTGAAGGGGTTTTTAAGTGGTATATGGAGAGTACGAATACCCGGATGATTATGCTGGAAGGTATTCTGAAGACTATAAATTGTATGTTTTGGTAACCGATGAAGATTCGATAGAATACTATTCAAATCTGTTATCGGAGTATAATGATTTCATTGAATATAGGGTTGTGAAGTATTCATACAATTACCTGGATGAACATATAGATGAACTGTGGCAGGAGATTCGGACCGGTGGATATGATGACCTTCGTGGGTTCAGGGGCGAGGTTGATGTTGAGAAAAATAAAGGGCACATTGTTATATTCTGCGATAATTACGATGAAATCGTAGAGAAATATGCTGATGATGAGGCTGTATATTTTGAAAACGGATATTTATAATTATGTATTTATCTTTTGGACGGAGACGAGCTGAAAAGTTATGGTCAGTTATGGTAAGTTTACGGCAAAATAAAAAGTTATGGTCAGTTATGGTAAGAATTGCGTTTTTAAAGAAGTTATGGTAAGATTATGGTACAAAAATGACGGACTTATTTGCATGGAGGAATGACATGATGAAAAATGTAAATCCTTTTACAATAACGTTTGGAAAGCAACCAAATCGCCAGATATCGAGATATGAAGATGTTGATAAGATAGTCAGTACATTTGACTCTGAAAACCCTATCAGTCAGACTTTTTTGATTGAAGGAATTAGGGGAAGCGGGAAAACCGTACTTATGACAACCGCGGCGAAACAGCTTGAAAGTATGAACGATTGGATAGTTATCAATCTAAATCCTACTATGGAATTGTTGCCTAACTTTGCACTCAGACTTGAGAAAGCATGTAATTCAAAATCTGACATTTTAAGTAAAGGCTTTAATTTGTCAGCTGCAGGATTTGGAATCGGAGTAAATCCTGACAGACAGGACACTGATTATGTTGGAAT
>CADBFE010000069.1:10524-13058 GCA_902793845.1 uncultured Lachnospiraceae bacterium
TATTCGCCAGTCAGTTTCAAATATTTGTTCGTCAGGATTATCCGGTGTTTCTCATTATGACCGGCCTTCATGAAAATATATATAAAATACAGAATGATCCGGCACTGACATTTTTGCTCAGAGCACCTAAAATATTTACAACACCACTCAGCAGTGTGCAGATCGTCAAACAATACATGGAAATATTTGATCTTGAGGAAGAAAAGGCAATGGAGTTGTCTGATTTGACAAAAGGGTACGCATTTGCATTTCAGGCTCTCGGTGTTGCTTATTGGAATCATGGAAAAGAAAGTATTGAAAAAGTACTGGCGGAATATGACGGACTTTTAGATGATTTTGTATACAAAAAGATTTGGTCAACACTTACAGATAAAGAAAGAAAAATAATTAGGGCAATTTCGACGGATGATGCTAAGACAGGAGATGTTTGCAAGGCTGTAGGTATAAATAACAGCACATTTTCCTCGTATCGTGAAGAGATGTTAAGTGAAGGGCTGATTGACACTTCGAAATACGGATATGTATCATTAACGCTTCCGAGGTTTTATGAGATAACAAAGAATTACAGGATATGAAATTTGCATTGATAAAAAAGATTTTCTTCCAAAAAGAACGGTAGATTCGCCGTTCTTTTTTAATACATACAAAATTTAAAATTATTTAAATATTTGACAGGGTCTACGTCAAACAAAAAAATAAATATGCTAAGCTGTTTCTCTTTGCCTTTGGCATGTTTTGATATATCATCCTGATATAAGGAGATGTCAAGGTGACTTGCACAAAATCGCAAGGTTAAAAAGACAAAATCTGCATAAAATCGCAAATTAATCTTTGCAGCGTTGAGGCCATTGTAGCCATAATTGTCATTATTCAACGGATAAACAAGCAAAACATTGTCAAAATTAAAAGGATAAATACAATGAACTTTGATTGTTTTAAAAGGATAAAAATCATGCAATTTTGACATTTTGTAGACTAAACCCTCGCATGATAAAACATATACTGCTGCATGATGCCGGCATTTTTGCCGTATCCGGGGAAGGGATTGATGCCGCCGTACTCCTCGTCGATGACCTTTTTTATCCATGTATCCACAGGGGCCATGGCGACTCTGCCGTATCCAAAGAGGCATATACAGTTGGAAACCTTGTCTCCGACGCCGTGGACTTCCTTGAGTTTTTCAAACAGGTCCTCATCGGAGAGGGAGTTAATATCATCAAGATTAAGCCTGCCGTCACATACTCTTGTGGCGGCATCCTGTATATACGGAAGCCTGTAGCCGAGAGAACATGTTTTTAAGAGCTCTTCGTCAGCATTAAAGAGCTGCTCCGGAGTAGGGAAAGCATATAATGTTTCATTATCATCGGCAGTACCGGAGCCGGGATTTACAATCTTATCCCCAAACAGTCTGCAGATTTTCTCAACACTGGCCATAATAGCCGGGATATTCTTCCTCTGGGATATGATAAAGGTAATCAGCATCTCAAAAGGATCCTGCCGAAGTATCCTGATACCCTTTCCTGCATCGGCAGATTCTTTAAGGAAAGTATCTTCCTTATTTATGCCTGACCTGATCTTCTTATAATTTCTCCCAAGGTCAAAGTAACCGGTCCATACAGTATCCCATTCTTTCTTGCAGCAGCTCACATCATATTCTGTGCCTTTTATCTTTCTGACATAGAGTACCTTTCCCTTATGGACATACCTGTAGCTCCCGTCATCCATCAGCTTTATCCTGAATGCCTGACCGCTTATCCTTATTTTTTCCTGATCAAAGTCGTCATTTATATTTATTATCAAGAGATTATCTCCTTTTTTGCAGATATTATCTGAATTATATCATACGAGTTTCATCATAAATATAAATCGCCTTAAACTGACTGAATGAAATAATATAAAATAAATAGCGCTTTATATATAGAAGAAAACATAGTAGAATGAACTCTGTTTGTAATAGAGGATTTGATTATGTGGATGTTACTTGTTTTATTCTACGGCCTGTGCAAGGGCGGCAGGGAGATAGTAAAGAAAAAGGCGATGGAGACAAGCACTGTGATAGAGGTGCTCCTTTTCTATACCTTTGTATCTTTTCTGATGGTTGTACCCCAGGTCTCAAGGGCCGGAGGACTGGAATTAAAATATTACTTTTATATAGCTCTTAAGTCTTTCTTTATATTTATAGCCTGGATATGTTCGTTTAAGGCATTAAAGAGTATGCCTATCAGTCTCTACGGTGTTCTGGATCTGTCCAGGGTTTTATTTGCAACTCTTCTTGGCATACTTGTCCTTGGCGAGAGGCCGGGATTTTTCCAGCGGGCAGGGCTCGCCCTTGTATGTCTCGGACTCCTGAGCCTTAAGGTCAGGATACGCTTTATTGAGAGACTCTTTGAGAAAAAGGATACGGATGGCAGCCCCCTCCCTGATGACAAAAAGAATACTGACACAAAGCCCGTGACGCCCCTGGTGGTCATGGCCGCATTTACATCATGTATGTTAAATGCCCTCTCAGGTCTTATGGACAAGATCCTGATGAA
>CADBFE010000070.1:0-6730 GCA_902793845.1 uncultured Lachnospiraceae bacterium
TCTACAAGCTGTGACTCAGTAAGTCCCTTTTCTATTGCACTCTTAATCTGCACAAGCTGCGCCGGAACAAGGTCTCCCGATACAACCAGCTTTACAATGTCTGCTCTTGACTTTTTCTTAAAAGAAAGTCTTGCAAAAAGGCTTGCCACTCCATTGTTGCTGCTCTTTCTCACACTTCGCTCAATCGGAAGTCTCTGCACCACATTTCCAGTACCATCAACTACCGGAATCTGATAATAGACCGGAATCCCATTTGCCACAGCCTGCATATTCTGCGGAACTGCAACTGTATCAACCATCTTTTTTTCTGCCTGTGGTACGGACTGGCTTTCCTGCGGCTCTGCCTTACTTTCTGCCTCTTTCTTATTCTCTGTGGCAACACTTATGATCTTATCTTCCAATGACTCTATTCTGTCTCCCATACGCTTTATCTCCTTATCCTTTTTCTCAATATCATCCCTGAGTCTTGCAATCGTACTGCTTGCCTTATTCAGTTCATTCTGCTGACTGTTGATAAGAGCATCCTTATCCTGGTTCTCCTTGACCAGACGCTCCCTGACTCCCTCATCATCTTTGGAAGTCTCTATTTCAGAAAGCTTCTTATTCAAGGCATCATACCTTTCATTCTGGTGATTGATCTTTTCAACCACTTCATCCATCTGAGAAATGAGTGCTTTCACATACTCAGACTCTTCCGGAATCTGTTTCTTGACTTTATTCAGCTGTTCCAGAACTTCCTCATATAATCGTCGCATGGTAATAGGTTTTTCCCCTTTGTCCATAACCTCCTTAATTGTCTGAACAGGTACACCCTTTTCATAAAATTCAAGGGACACCTGCATCTGATGAACCGAATACTTAGTATTCTTGATAATATCAATCACATCTTTTGGAACATCCTTGTGCAGACATTCCGATAAAATCTTCATCTGTTCAATGTCGTATGACTTATTGAGATAAAGGCTGATCTCCTCCTCTTTCAGTCCATATTCATAATCACTTTTTACAAGAGCAATCGTATCTTCACTAAAATGCTTATTTCGGAGAAGCTGCAATTTTTTCTCGATTGCTATCGCACTAAGCGGTTCTCTGTTTTCTTCCATATATGCCTCCTAACTACTAAAAAAACAGCCTAACGTTCTGGCTGCTCTTTCCTGTCTAGTATTGTCTCTTTGTTGTACTGTGCATCTTTTCCATCTGATACGCTGTCTGGAATAAGACTCTTCCATATAGATTTACCAATATTCAACTCTTTGAATACTGCCCTTTCTTTTGCACATGCTTTGGAATACTCCTCTTTATAATGTTTACGCAGTGCTTCCACCTCTTCAAGGCTATATCCCTGTGATAAAAGCTTCTGTTTCAAAGTTTCCCATTGCAGATGCTCATCCGTAAAAAATTCATCTCCCTGGAGGAAAGACTTCTCAGCAGGTTCTAACTCTTTCATATCATCTGCTATATCAAAAAGTTCTCGACTTCTCTCCCTAGCTTTATAAATGCGGCTTTTCTCTGCTGAAACTTCTTTTCTTTTATCTGTCAATGAGCTGATTACACTGACAAGCTCCTCTGCTGAATGAATGTCATGATTTACAAGGAACAAATACTCCTCCTGCAGTTTATGCATCTTACGGATATCTTCCTTATACTTCCATACCTGACTGTATGGCTTCTTTTTCAGCTTTCCTATCCTGTATAGCTTTGCATAGTATCTCTTTTGAAGCCCCGACATCTTTGCCCTTCGGTATCTTCTCACCTTACACTTACACAGAACCGGTTGTACCTCTTTCTGCTGTTCCCGGTAAAATGAAATATCCTCTTTTTCTATCCTTTCCCGGATTGCCTCATCAGAATACATGTCACCTAATGTCTTACATCTGCGAAATCTCGTCATTCCTTGTGGCTTTACCGCCAGATACTTTCCCTGCTTGACCTCATATCCTTTGTCAGATAACAGCTCCAGAAACTGCTCATAATTTCCTGCCTGCAGTATGCAGGAATCCAGGTCTCTCTTAATCATATCTGCCCATACAAAACTGCCTTCACGATATTCGCTCCAGTCCTTATAGCTTTCATGCTCTTTTTCCTTACTGCCATCATCAACATCAATGATTGAAAGACCATATTCCTGACACAACTGATTCGTGATTGGCTGGATATACTTTGCCCAGTCTCCTTTTTCATAGCGGTACTTTTTCCCATCCACAAAACTCACACTGTTAAATACAATGTGTGAATGAACATGTGCTGTATTATCATGCACCACATATACTGCCTCATATGATTTTCCAAGATACTCTTCCACGAATCTGCGGGTTATCTCAAATGCCATATCAGGATTCACTTCATCTTCCTTAAATGAGAGAATGATATGATATCCCTGCCTTTTATCAACTTTTCCAAACTTCCGTTTTGTAGCTTTCATCTGTTCAAAAGCAGAATCGACCTGACAGTTGATTGCACCAACGAGCCTTCCATCCTGTGTTTTCTCCGGATTCATCACATAATCAAGAGATCTCTTCAGATGTTTTCCGTGAAAATGCCCACCACAATCCTTCATATTAAGGATTTTACTGATTGCCAATCTTTACCACCGCCTCATCTACCTTCTGATTCAGTTTTCGCATATAAGCTATCAGCTGTGTCTTATCTTCCTTGGAATACAGCCCGGCATTATTGTTAAATACTATCTGATTGATATTTATTCCAATTCTGTTGACTTCATTAATGAGTTCCTTCAGAATCTTCCTTACTTCCGGATAATCATTTGGTTTCTGACTGATAAGAAGACGGATATACTCAGCCTCATTCATTCCATTATCACATGCCTTTTTTGCAAGCATCTTGGCTTCCTCTGGCATTAGTCTTAGTGTTTTCCTAATACAATGAACTTTATCTGCCATAGACTCACCTTCCTCTCTTACCCGTACTATAATCCTTAATTTCTTCTGCAACTGTCACCGCAGCTTTTTCCAAATCATCCCTGCTACTTAGATGACTAATGAATGATTCCACCAAAGCAGCTGCCATTTCATCAATCTCCTTTGCATAACAGGTCTTTTCAAACAACCTGTCCAGCCTCTTTTCATCTGCTTTCAAACTGTCATACTTATCCTGAAACTCACTGTAATCTTTAAAATCCTTTGGATCATTCCTGTGTGCATCAGCATCAAGTATCAGTTCATAGTTCCATTCACAAACAGTATCTATAACATCATCTATCGGGTATGGTTCAATTTCACCATTCTCCTCAGCTACATCCTGTCTGTACATCTTTCCATCAGAATCTATGCCAATAGCATAATCATGACCTTCCATATAGTTAAGCAATATTGCAGCATCTTCTATCGAAGGGTTAAGTAAGATATCAAATGTGTCTGCCCAGGCAATCAGTTCTTCTGGTTTTGAAAATAGCGTAACTTCTGCATCCATTGCTTCCTTGCACCTCCTTATCCGTGTTTAGTAAATATTCACCAAAGCTCCAGTCTCCAGTTAGTCCCCGGCGACTGCTAGATACGCATTAGAGACATCTCTGTCCTAATGCCATCTAGTTAGGGAGAAAATCTCCCTAAAACCCTCTGTTTATGAAAGTGGGGGCGCTTTTTGCCCCCACTTTGCTACTTTGGGGGCGCTTTCTGCCCCCACTTTGTTATTTTGGGGGCGCTTTCTGCCCCCACTTTTATACTGAATTCAATCCGGTTTTTATCGTGTCCGAATTGCGGGGGCGCTTTTTGCCCCCACATTGACATTTTGGGGGCACTTTCTGCCCCCACTTTGCTGTTTTGGGGGCGCTTTCTGCCCCCACACATCAAAATCCAAGTTCTCATGCCCTGACCGGTTCATCTGCTCTCTGATTCATTTGATTAAGATTAAGCTTTGCCGCCACAAGCCACTCGTTGTAATCCTTATATCCGGCTGGAGGCGGACAGTCTTCTACCTCATATCCAAGCTCATAATACTTTCTCATAAGTTCAGCTGCTGCTTTTCTCCCCGGCTCATCTCTATCAAGGCAGAACCGGATGGAAGTAATCTGCGGATGTTCCCGAAGAAAAGTCTCAAGTGGTGCATCTGCAAGCATCCCAAGTGCCAGCTTATTTGATTCATAATCCGTGAAGATATCCACATAACTCATAAGGTCGATTGCAGCCTCAAATACTACAAGCTCTGTACTGTTAACATTTACTACATTAAATCCATAGTTTTTATCATTGCCTGTGACATCACACTTGAATGGCTTGCCCTGCTTATCAAACACGCCTCTCATACTTGCAAATCTTGTCACTCCATTTTTATCATTTCCCTTGAAAACAACATTGTGGTAATGCCTGCTCTCATAAATCAATCCATCTTTTAAAAACAGATCTATGACTGCTCTGCTGATTCCTCTCTCCTGATTCAGATATGAAATAAGATAGGAATTATCTCCTGCCGGTTCCGGTAGGACAAATGGCTTTCTCTCTTCTGCCTGCTTCTGCGATACCTGATGAACAAGTGGCTGCTTTACAGGATTCTCGATTCTTCTGTATCCTGCAAAGTCCAAAAGCCAGAACACAGCCTCTTTTACACTCATTCCACAAAATACCCGTAAGAAATCTATCTGTGAGCCGCCATTGTTGCCTTTGTCAAACTGCCTTGACCATCTGTACCAATGGCTTCTGTTATAGATACGGATGGAATCCATCTCCTTTAAAGTGTGGTATTTGCCAATCCTCTTTACTGTATACCCAAGGCTTTCTGCAACTGCACACAGATCAACACGCTTTGCTATGGCAAGCTCTTCATCCGTAAATCTTCCATCCATGCTTTCACCTTGCCTTTCCCTGCTCTGCTACAAGCGGTGACTTGATATCAAGTGTCCGGTAATCTGTGCTCAGGGTAATCTTAGGATTATCAATCATGCCTTTTTCCCTGAAACTGAAAAATTCACGATTGTCTCCACCGACTATGATATGGTCAATAAGCGGTATTCCCATCAGTTCACACAGCTTGTTCATACGGTCTGTCATCATCGTGTCTGCCTTGCTTGGGAATACATTCCCGGATGGATGACAATGGATTAACATCATGCTTGCCGCATTGCTTAGGATACTTGATTTAAACAGCTCTCTCGGATGTGCCATTGCCTCATTTAAAGAACCAACACTTGCAAAATGCACATTGATAGGTTTTAAATCTGACCTTAGATTGACCACACACACTACTTCCCTGTCAAACTGGCACATACAGTCTCCCATGACAGCAGCTATATCCGCAGGATTATTAAAGGTGTGCTCCGAATAAATCGGAGCATCCTTTACAAGTCTTACCGAAACCACATCAAGCTTGAAGTCATTCTTCTTTGGCATCAGACACCGCCTCCTCTCCAAACTCGACACGGATAACAAAGTCACCTTTCTGGCTGTTTATGAGAGCAATGAGTTCTTCCATTGTAAGTTCCTGCTCCATAACTGCCTCCTATCTGGACTTTTCCTTCGCATCATATACAAGGGGAGGTTCTGCAACGATACCATCAAGTCTCTTGTTTGGTGTATCAGTTGCAAGGGTGAGTTTTCTTAAATCCTTATCATAGTGATATACCTGATTAGAAAGTCTCTCGTCCAAAGACACCTCCTGCATATTTACCTCGACTACCATTTGTGCTAGCATCTCAGGGCTTCCCATATCTGAAGATACTGCAATAACCTCATGCACGCTCGAAGGGAGAATATAAAGGTCACTCTCTAAACTCTCTGCCAGCTCATGAAGCTCATTCTCATAAAGCATGGATGCTGCACCATTGATACCCTTTTCATTGGAAATCACCCACATCGTCTGCTCCGGTGGAATCTCAGCTATCATCATCTCTGCGATCTCCTGTGGCATCCCATCCCTTGCGAACATTTCTTTCATAATGTCATTCATGCTTCGTACTACAGGTGGGAAGAGTCTTCTTGTGTTTTCCGCTGCACACTTAAAGAGCTGTTCCTCGCTCATACCAAGTCTTTTCGCAAATTCATTTGTAATTTTTGAACTCTGCACCGCATCCTTATCTGCACTGATTATTACCTTATACACAATAGAAAGATCCTGAAACTCCCTGTGAGGCACCTGTTCCAAAAATGTCTTATTCTGCTCTGTATTGATGAGCTGGAATACAATCTTCTCGTTAGCATCCCTCATAATGCTGTCCACATCAACAACCGGAGCCTGCTCATATGCCCTTTCCATGAAGTCACATGCAGCCATAAGTGTTTCCTCAAGATCGCCACAGTCCTGATACTTCTTATACATGTCATTGATATAAATCGTAGGCGAAATATTCCTACCTTCCTCTCTTAAGATGATGCCATCAAGAGTCACATTCACCTTTTCCACTGGCTCTGCCACAAGCTCCATTCCTTTGAACTTCTCTGGCATATAATCCATAAACTTTTCTTTTACTACTTCCTTAAAAATCTCGTAATTCATCATATTACGGTTCCTCCTTAATCTAAAAAAGCTGGGAACATAAGTTACTGGCTTACATTCCCCGCAAGGTTAATTGTTACTGTTTATTCTTTTTCTTTCTTCCACGAAGTCCTACTCCAACACCTGTAATAAGTGCAAGTGCACCGATTCCAAGATAAAGAAGCGGATTTGCATTGTCGCCTGTCTGTGGAAGCTTAGGCTCTGTCGGTACATTGACAAGCTTAAGAGTTGCTACAACAACATCCGGTGCATTGTCATCATATCGAAGAGTTACATCGTGAGCTGT
>CADBFE010000070.1:6750-16668 GCA_902793845.1 uncultured Lachnospiraceae bacterium
CTTACTTCAAATACAACACCCTCGATCGGCTTTCCGGTTACTTTGTCAGTTTTCTCAATGACAATCTTACCTACAGCCTGCTCGTCCTTCATGGATACCTTCTGGATTTCTGCTGTCTCCTTTACTTCAAAGGTTACATCTCTTGCCATCTTATATCCATATGGTGCAGATTCCTCTCTGAGTGTGTACTTTCCGACAGGAAGTCTCTCAATCATATGAGTCTTTCCTGCCTCTGATGTCCAGCTCTCAACAAGCTTTCCATCAGCATCAATTACTGAAAGCTTTGCTCCAGGTAATTCTTTCTCGCCTGTGATATCAGTCTTTGAAATTTCTACCTTGATCGGTGCATTTTCAAATGCTGCCTCAAACTCGATAACCTTTACCTTATCTCCCTGATATGAAGCATCCACATCAAATGTCTTATCTGACTTCACATAGCCCTTTGGTGCCTCAAGTTCTTTGACATAATACTGTCCAAGTGGAAGGTCAGAAGTAAATGTTACTTTGCCATCCTTTCCAGTAACACCTCTCTCAATCTGGGTATCTGCTTTGACAATAACCTTTCCATCCTTATTTACGATATCTTCTTTCGCAAACAAACCAAATACAGCACCTTCCAGCTCTTTCTTTGTCTCTGAATCAGTCTTGGTTACAGTAATCTGCACTTTCTGACGCTCATTTGTCACATCCATTCCTGCGAAAACAACCTTTGTATTCTGGTCGATATAGGAAAGGTCTGCCTCAATCGGTGTATCATCTAATACAAATCCATCAATGGTCTTTGTCTCAACAAGATAATACTTGCCAAGTGGAAGGTCATCAACTCTTGCGATACCCTTATCATTTGTCACGATGGTTGCCACCTTGTCTCCTGCCTTGTGATATACAGTGTCAAGTCCGTCAGCACTTACGATATCCTCTTTTGCATATACATCAAAAGTTACTCCTGCAAGGCTGTCCTTGAAGAAATTGAAGATAAAGTCATACCAGTAACCCTTCATAAGAGTAGTGTCTGTTACAAATTCGCCGTCCTTATTGATAACGATGGAACCTGTAGGAACTTCATCCTTCATCTCTACATGTTGCACTTTGCCTGTGTCCTCAACTGTAAACTGGATATCTGCTGCCTTGAGATATCCGTAAGGAGCAAATTCCTCACGAAGAGTGTAAGTCTCTCCAACTACAAGTCTCTTGATTACATGTGCTTCCTTAGCATCAGATGTCCATGTGTCTACCACATTTCCATCCTTATCAAGTACAGTAAGTGTTGCACCTGTAAGCTCTGCACCGCTTGTGATATCTGTCTTTGTAAACTCAAAGGTTGTAGGAGTGTTCTTATACTCGCTGTTATATACAACAGTCTTAACATCCTGTCCCTGATATTTTGTATCAAAGTTTACTGCTTCCTCATTTGTCACATATCCGGCAGGCTTTACAAGCTCCCTTGCAACATATTTTGCAAATGGATAATCCTTAACAAAAGCAATCTTTCCATTCTCATCAGATGTTGCCTTCTCAAGAAGTGTGCCTTTCTCGATAATAACCCTGCCATCAGCATTCTTGATATCCTCATCTGCATAAAGACCAAATACTGCACCTGCAATCGGTGTGTTATCTTCTGCATCAAGCTTAGTCACTGACATATCAAGCTTCTGTCTGTCATCTGAGAAAGTAAGACTTTCCTTGATAACAGGTGTCTTATCATCCACATATGTGAATGTCACTTTCTGCTCATTCGGATTTAATACATATCCGTATGGAGCTTCCACTTCCACAACTCTGTACTGTCCAAGAGGAAGATTCTTAGCTGCTGCCTTTCCATCCTTGCCAGTTGTAAGAGTTGACACAAGGTCTCCCTTGCTGTAATACTTAATGCGGTTTCCGTCTGCATCCTTCTGGTTGTCTGCTGTGTAAATATCCTCGGCAGCATAAACTTTGAATTTTGCTCCGCCAAGTGAGCCTTCCTTATAAACAAACTCTTTCTCATATGAGCTTGCAAGAAGTCCACCCTTGAATCCGTCAAGTACCTCTCCCTTCTTTTCTACAGTCAGCTCTCCGACTGCAGGGGCATCTGAATATTCCACGGTGATGATCGCATCATTTGTATCACCATCTGTTTCAAATGCTGTGTCAGTATCAACAGAGATGTTGACATACTTATCATTTACAACATATCCAAATGGTGCAGACACTTCCTCAATGCGGTAGTTACCGATTTTAAGTGCCTCCGGTAAGATTAAATCTCCGTCCTCATCAGTAAAGAATGAAGTATGCTCTACCTTTGACGGATAAGTTGTGTACTGCTTCACATATTCGTTCTTATCAATATTGAAGATTTTAAACTCTGCGTTTGGTACAAGTACTGTCTGCTTTGTATCAGAATCCTTCTTGATTACACGAAGCTTTGCTGTAAACTCCCTGTCAAGGAATACTCTCCATGTCTGAGGCTCTGTTGGATGATTCTCCTTTATCTTTACCTCAAATGGCTTGATTGTCTTCATGTTATGCGGAGTCTTTGATTCAACTACCACATAAGTTCCATAAGGAATTGCAATGGATACTGCATGTCCCTTTTCATCGGATGTGATTGTTGTTGCTCCGTTTTCCCCGATTACCACAGGAGTAGCCTTATCAAAGTCATAACTTCCATCTGCCTTTACGGATAAAGAAGATTTTAAGTATGCTGTGAACTCTGCACCTGCCAACAAGCCTGCTTCAGTATCATCGCCATTGTCAGATACCTTGATAAGCTGGAATGGCTGCTTGATGACCTGCTCTGCTGAGGTTGTGCTTCTTGATACCTCTGCTACAAGGTCTCCCTCATAGTCGCATACTACATCGTGCTCCTCTTCGTCTAAGAGATACCCCTCTGATGGAGTGATTTCTTTCACATAATAGTTTCCAAGGTAAAGGTTATTGACCTCTGCTTCGCCATTCTTATCTGTTGTAAGTGTTGCTACAAGGTCTCCTGCCTTGAATACGACTCCTGTTGCTCCGTCCGGATGCACGATATCGTTTCTCGCATAAAGACCATAAACTGCACCTTCAAGGCTTGCATCTCCCTGGGCTACTGCCTTGCCTGATTCCTTGTCTACCTTGTAGATATGAATCTTTGCTGTCGTTCTGTCATTCACAAATGTGTGGCTGAATGATGCCTTTGCCTGTGTTTCAGGTAATACATTGAAATTGAAGCTATATACATCAGACTGGTTTCTAATATATGCATATGGTGCCTGTGTCTCTTGGATATAATATCCGTTAGAGATTGGCAGATCTACGCTGTAGCTTGCCTTTCCGTCCTCACCTGTAGTTACTGTCTCAAGAGCTGTACCCTTTGTCACAATAACCTGTCCGGCATAGTTTTTGATGTCATTTCCGGCATAAAGTGTGTACTTGCCGCCATCAAGAGGATTCTCTGTGTCAGAGTCCTTCTTTACGACAGATACATCCGCTTTCTGTCTTGTATTCTCAATCGTAGTTGATTCATACTGGACTGTCACAGTCTGGTCCTTATACTCAACTGCTACTGTCTGAGGTGTGGTATTGATTGTATATCCGTCAATGCTCTTAATCTCAGTAACCACATAAGTTCCAAGATGAAGGTCAGATAATACCACCTGTCCGTCAGTTCCTGTTGTTAGGCTTTCTGCCACAACATCGCCAGCACTATACACCTTTGTACCATCTGCCTTATAGATATTTGCTCCGGCAGTTACCTTGAATGTTGCTCCAGAAAGCTTCTTTTTCTCATAAGTGAAATTGCTTCCATTCCATGAGCTAAGCACCTCACCCTCTTTATAGATTGTGATTGCTCCAAGCTGCTCTTTATCTGTTGCAGAGATTCCTGTTGTCTGTCCTGCTTTTACAGTAAGTGTATGAACCTTACCTGAAAGGACATATCCCTTTGGAGCGGTAATCTCTTTTACATAATAAGTGCCTGCAACAAGTGCAGCTGACTTTGCATATCCGTTTCCATCTGTTGTCATGGTCTGTACTCTGTTTGTGCATCCGCTGTCAGAATAGATTCCATAAACTGCACCGGAAAGCTTCACTCCGCTTGACTCATCTATCTTTGTAAGCTCACCATATCCGATATTCTCTGTCTTGACCTTGATATATGCTTTGATAGGATCTGCTGTCGGTCTTTCAGAAATAAACTCCTGATATCCGCTCTTTCCTGTAAGCCAGAATACACAGCTTGATGTTGTCTCAATCTTGCCAGCATTGGATGTGAATGTTCCTGTTGTAGCTGTAGTATTCACGCTCGTTGAAGAGATTGTAATACTGTTGCCATTCTTATCAACAGAATATCCGCTGATGCCAAAATCAAAATCCGATAAAACACCATTGCTGTCAGATAATGTTGTTTCAAATCTCTGACTTCCCTCATTCCACTTTAATTCATAAGTTGGTGCCTCACTGGTTCTGCGTGATGCAAAACTTGGAAGTGTTGCATTGTAGGAGCTGCTGATATTGTCCCTGAGTCTCTCATAATAGCTGTATGAAGAATCAGGACTTGGTGCTGTGTTACAGAGCTTTCTTGCTGCCGAATCACCACTTCCGGTTCCAAAGATATCTGCTACAATAACCCATACCATTGCCTGAGTTGCGATATACTCATCGCACTGACTGTTGCTTGGTGCCGCCTTTTGTGTACTGTTAAACCCATAATAAAGGCAGTAACTTAAAAGTTTTCTCTGCTGTGCTGACATTGATGTGCTCGCATCATCGTAGCTGTTCATAAGCTGACCGCCATCTGCTCTTAATCCGAAATTCATACAATATGCAGAATTTCCGTCAAGAATTGAATACAGAATCTTGCCATGATTATATCCGGGCTTCAGCTCACTTACTTCTCCGGAATTTTTGACTGACGCATTCCAGAACGCAATATTTGCCTGCGGACTGGCTGCAAATGCTGTTGTTCCATTCGTAAAGAGTGTTCCAACCAGTGTGAGCATAGCCATAAATCCTGCCATAAAACGCTTTAGTTTCTGTTTCATGTGCTCTTTCCTCCTTAATTTACGCATAAAAAAAGAAAGACATAAGTTTATGGCTTACATCTTTCTTCCTTCTGCTTCTATTCGTTTTTATTTATCTGTGACATCGAAACTCGTAATAGTCTGTGCCGCCTGTCGTGTAAACTCCATCATAACTGATGTAGAATACCGGATCTGTTTCCAAAAGTAACATACTTGCAATATATTCTGCAATTGCATCCTCAGATGATAACCGCTGTCCATCAATGGTACTTGCTTTGTTGAGGTCTGTCTCTACAAACACACTATAATAAGAGCCTTCCATACCATCGTAAGGATAATACTCATTGTACTCTTCCTGCGTGATACTACCGTCATTCAAATGATTCTGTAAATTCTGCTGTGTGGTAATCATCCCTCCTGCCTGACACTTTGCTGTTGCAAGTGACACAACATTCTGTGGACTGTATGCCACGGATGCAGGCTGTGGATTGCTCACATTGTCTTTCGGACTGTCTGTAGTCTGACCACCATTACCTGCATTACTCTGATTTCCTCCAGCTTCCTTATTACCACTTGCAGGAGCTTTCTGTTCCGGCTCGTCATTCTGCTTTGGCTTTTCTTCCTGCTTTGAAGCAGTTTCATTATCAGCTGACCGGTTATCTTCCTTATCAGTCTTCTCTTCTGAATCTTTAGCCTCGGCAATATCTTTCTCTGTCTCTTCAATTTCAACTTCGGTTGCGACCTCTGTGACAGCTTCCGTTGCCATTTCTGCTTCTTCAGTTGGCTTTACACTTTCCGTCTGTTTCTCTGTCTTATTATCAGCCTTTTCCTTACCACCATTACAGGCAGCCATTGAAAAGACCAGTAGTGCGGATAATAAGATAATCCTTATCTTCTTCATAGTAATCACCCATCCCTTCTCCGCAAAAGGGACGGGCTTTGTGTTCCGTGCCATCCACCCTTGCGGTGAACTATTTATCTGTAATGCACGGGACACATAGGACTGTCCCGTATTCTGTGCATCTTAAACTCCTTTCATTATACCAGCTCTCTTATTTTAAAGAAATACTGCATAAGTCTTCTGTTTTTCTTATAATTTAAGAATAAACCCTTTACCTGCATACGCTCACCTCCTCTCAGAATGTGCCCATTCTTACGAATGAAAGAAATATCCTTGCCACCATAGCGAATAGAAGAAGAATTATTCTGGCAAGTCCTAAGACCAGCTTCAACGCTCCAAGAATTATCCTTAATATCCACTTGAGTATCTCTAAAATTACTGTTCCTACGGCTCCCATAACTCTTCTCATAATAATCAGTCTCCTTTCGACATCCATCCCATTGCAAGTCCTGCAACATCTGCATCGTCCATAACATCTTCTGTAGGTTCTTGTGCTTCACTATTGGCTACCTGCATTATTACCGGCTGACCAACATTCATTCCGGATATCACTCCGCCTAACAGCCTTATGACCTCTTTCCTAGCCTCATTGGTTGCTGCTTCAATGACTTCTTCCTTAATGTCATCAATATCTTCTGACCGGATATATTCAGCCCTCTCTTTTTCCTTCTTCTTGATAACAAAAGTTTCTTTTCCATAATTATCAATGTAGAACTGAATCGCATCTATAATGAACTGGTTCTTAGATTTGAAAATCTTCGGATCAAGGTTCTGAATCACATCATTGATTTTCACATGCTGAGGATTGCTCATGTTGAGGCGGACAGAAGTTTTTACTTCATATTCAAGTCTTCTTCCCATCATCTGCCTCCTTATGATAATCGCTTAGTGCTTTTAAGTCCCATTGTGGCAAGCTGCTCATATCCTCTTGCATTTGCCTTTACATCAAGGTTATAGGAAATGTTCTTAGCATCATGACTACCAAAATTCTTCATCACAACTGCCCCGCCACCGACAAATACAATCGGTGTAGTCTTTAAGTTATACCCAAACTCACGGATTGAGTTATATACCTTATCAACAAAATCCTCTATCTCTGCCTTGATAATGGCAAAGTATTCATCATCAATATCTGACCTGCCATATCGCATGATGTTCTGTATCTCTGACTCGTCTACCTCTCCGTTAAGTTGTCTTACACACTGCTCATTGATAGAACGCATACAGGTAATAAGACCTTTTGGTATCGTCACACACTCTGATTCATCCGGTGACTTGTTGATTACCGGCATAATGTCGATTGTCCAGCTACCGATATCTACTATCAGCGTTTTCTTTGCCATTGTAGGAATCTTGTCCACTACTGCTGCATAACACTGAGGGAATACTGCCACATCATCAATTTCAATATAATACGGCTCATTCTCATATTTGAAGCTTACACGCTTATTCTTTGTCAGGTACTTGATAAAATCATTCTTCTCTGCTCCAAACCTTGTAAGTGGTAGTCCTACGGCAAGGAATACCTTTGCCTCTGCAAGACCTCTTCTTTTAAGTTCCTTAGCTACTGCCGCAAGTGTGAGAAGATAAAAGCTGCCATCTTCGACCTTCGTGTCCTTTACCTCCTGTCTCACAGTTCCAACCTTATAGAACTTTCCTTCATACTCGAGTACATCACCGAAAAGTGCTGGAGTTGTTGTAATCTCCTTAACACCTGTGACAAATACCTGAGAGATTGTTTTCATCATTGACCAGCCATGATCAATGCCGATTACTTCTAACTTGTTATTCATGTTCCTGTCTCTCCTTCCCTTCCGTAATAATTGCTTCCATATCCTGCTCATCTGTACCTTTTCTCCCTTCCTCTTCCATAAGCTGCTCAATAAACCTCTCTGATCTGGACGACATTGCAACTAATGAATATAGAAAAACCAGGATGATACTTATTCCGACCAACACAACAATCCAGCATAGCTTCATGTAAATACGCCTCCTTCTGTAGATTCTTCTAAGGGGCACTTACAATTTGCCTGACATTTTCGTGCCAGTCTTTGGAAATAAACACATTTCAAACATTCGTGGTCTGCCATAAATAGTGCTTTCTCATTTTTGGCTACAATCTTTCGGTAACGCTTTTTCAAATAAGAAACATCATATAAATCCTGCTTGATTTCATTCATGGCATTTTGCTTCATTATCGCTGTATTCAGTGAATTAATGTAGCTGACGAACTTTTCCTCAGTGCTTATATCCACACCTTTAAAAGTTAATTCCATTCACTACTTACCTGCTTTCTACACGGCTCATGCCATGTAGGTGTGCTTTTTTCCCATTTGCCTGCACACATAGGAATTACAGATAAGCCGCATCTGCGTTTACGACGCATTAAGTTAAATTAAATAATGCTATCCTCTCTACCGCCTTTTTGAGAGCCAGGAAGTTCCCTTTGAACACCTTCATAGTTTATTATCCTTCCGCAACAGTATTGACTACCCTTACTCGCTCCACTTTCATTTCTCAATCCTTCAGCACTCTTCGCAAGTATATTTGATTTCCATCAGGTATCTGAACCGGAATTATCACTATATCTGTAATTGTTATTCAATTGTATGAGCTGCTTTGCAACTCGCAGGATTATGATATAGCAAAATTTTGAATCCTTGAACTTCGCCAAAAGAAGTATTTTCAACATATCTATTCTTTTTATGTTAGTCCTCATTTGTGGTCTGTTCGTATTTTCATTATATAGTCCACATTTGTGGTTGTCAATATATTTTCAAAATAATGTACCACTTTTGTGAACTCTGTGTTAAAATATTCATATCAATTTGTTTGAGGTGATTATTAATGGATAATAGACATTCAATTGGAAGTAAAATTCAAAAATATAGAAAATTAAAAGATATGACACAGGACGAATTATCAAAACAGTCCGGTATTTATTTATCTACCATAAAGAAATATGAAAGCGGTGAACGAAATCCAAAACCAGATCAGCTTCAAAAAATAGCAGAAGCTCTTGGCATTAGCGTAACTGTATTTCTTGATTACGATATTAATACTGTTAGTGATGTTCTTTCTTTAGTTATGAAGCTTAACGAACAATCTCCATTGAAAATATCTGCTGATAAGGATAAAGATGGCAACTACATCCCCAGCAGCATACACATGACATTTGAAGATTCACAAATAAATGAAGCTATTTGTTCTTATCTAAATTGTAAACAACAGATGGATTTAATTGCCTATGAGGATAATGATAAAGCTGTGATTGAACAGCAAAAAGAATTTTATGATGATAAGATTAACAGATTGCTCTTATTTAACGAATGTATTAAAAAAATCCGCTAAATTGCGGATTTTTTCTTTGCTAGGACTCTATTATAATACTTCTCTTTACATATCCTGAGTAGTTTATCCCCTACTCAAATAGCTTTGGTAAATCGTTGGTAAAAATCTACTGTAACATCCCCAAAACACTGTAAAATCAAGTATTTTTAATCAAGGTTAGTATATTGCCGTGGCAAACCATGAGCACTTTAATTTTATCTTGCATATCTTCGTTTTTCCTTGTATATCCTTATTTTTCCTAGGTTTTATCACACTTTCACGACATCTAACCATCGATAAACACTCTGCACACATCCAAACCCTAAATATTCTTGAATATCTTTTGGTTTTACTCCTCTCATATCCATAATTCTTCGAAGATTAACACCTGTTTCTTTTTTATTAATTGTTGGAAACATACTATCGCCTCCTTTGCACTAAATTCTTGTTCTACTCAGTTCTTACACATACTTTCTTCCCCGAAAAAGCAATTCCAAACTTCAAGATTTCCGTAATTCCCTCCTCTTTCATTTCAGAATCGTATCGCAACTCACCAATTTGCTTTAATGCTTCATTAGACCATTTTTCAAGCTCAACATCGCTTAATTTTGGGTCAATCATTTTTCTTATGGGTTTAGCCCCAAATGTTTTAGGTTATCGCCATCCTGCCGCCATCCTTGACAGGTCAAAAAATAAATGCTGTGG
>CADBFE010000071.1 GCA_902793845.1 uncultured Lachnospiraceae bacterium
CTGCTGCTTATTTTCTATTTCAAAACCCCGTTTTTACAGGGTTTACAGTATTCCTTTTATGTTAAATATTTTAAAATAAATCAGGGGTATCTGCAATATCCGGCTGACTTTCTTATTGATTTGCCCACCTTCCTGTGATACTATGACATGAGGAATATTTTGTGGATGGATGTAATATATCACACAAGATTTTGTTGCAGACAATATGATTTTTTGACAGGAGGGAGCTTACGATGGATTTTAAGGAATGTATTGAGACAAGACGCAGTATCAGAAGTTTTGAAGATAAGCCGATAAGCGATGATGTACTTAAAGAAATCATCACTGAAGCTTCATTTGCTCCCAGCTGGAAAAATACCCAGTGTGCGAGATATATCGCCGTTAAAGACCCTGAGCTTAAGGCAAAGATAGGAAAATGCACCAGTGCCTATCCTCATAACGGAGAGATCATGGCATCGGCTCCCGTTGTTGTATGCGTAACCGCACTTAAGAGCAGATCGGGATTTGAGCGTGACGGCTCATACTCAACAGACCGTGAGAACGGCTGGACAATGTTTGATACAGGTGTTGCAACATACGGATTTACTCTTGCCTGCCATGAGCACGGTATCGGTTCCGTTATAATGGGTATATTTGACAGAGATGACATTGAAAAAGTTCTTGAACTCCCCGAAGAGAGAGAACTTGTTTGTATTGTTCCCATCGGATATCCCGCAGAATCCCCTGCGTGTCCCAAAAGAAAAACCGCAGACGATTTATTAACAATTATCTGATCTCAAAGGAGAGAATATTTATTCTCTCCTTTTTCATGTAAAAATCTAAAACAGAAAGGCCTAAAAAATGAGACATTTAATGAATCCGCTGGATTTTACAACAGAGGAGCTCGACAGACTGTTTGACCTTGCAGTCGATATCGAAGCAAATCCCGCAAAATACAGCAAAAAATGCGAAGGCAAAAAACTTGCTACATGCTTCTACGAACCGTCAACCAGAACAAGACTTTCATTCGAGTCGGCAATGCTTAACCTCGGTGGTTCGGTAATCGGATTTTCCGACGCCGGCTCATCCTCCGCATCAAAAGGAGAGAGCGTATCGGACACGATCAGGATCATCAGCTGCTATGCCGATATATGCGCCATGAGACATCCCAAGGAAGGCGCACCGATGGTTGCGGCATCAAGATCAAAGATCCCCGTAATAAACGCAGGTGACGGCGGCCATCAGCATCCTACCCAGACTCTCACAGACCTCCTCACCATCAGGTCTCTTAAGGGCAGACTCGGCGGATTTACAATAGGACTCTGCGGCGACCTTAAATTTGGCCGTACGGTTCACTCACTCATAAATGCACTCTCAAGATATGATGATATCACATTCATCATGATCAGCCCCGAGGAACTGAAAGTACCTGATTACATCAGGGATATGCTTACAGAAAAAGGCATCGCATTTAAAGAGGTTATCAGCCTTGAGGATGTAATGCCGGAGCTTGACCTCCTCTACATGACAAGAGTCCAGAGAGAGAGATTCTTTAACGAAGAGGACTATATCAGACTGAAAGATTTCTACATACTCAACAAGCAGAAAATGGCATTGGCCAAAGATGACATGCTGGTACTCCATCCTCTCCCCAGAGTAAATGAGATATCGGTTGAGGTTGACGACGATCCCAGAGCAGCATACTTTAAGCAGGTTCAGTACGGTGTCTATGTACGAATGGCACTGATCCTCACACTGCTTGAGCTCGTTTAATATATCAGAAAACAGGAGGAAATATAATATGTTGAATGTAGGTCAGATAGAACAGGGATATGTACTGGATCATATACCGGCAGGAAAGAGCATGTCGATCTACCACCATCTCGGACTTGATAAATTTGACAGTTGTGTTGCCATTATCAAAAATGCCAGATCCGGAAAGCTCGGCAAAAAGGACCTTATGAAAATCGAGTGTGATATCAACTCACTTAATCTAGATGTCCTGGCTGTAATCTGCCAGACTATCACTGTAAACGTTGTAAAGGACGGAGAGATTATCGAGAAGAAGCTTCTCACACTGCCCAAGGAGCTCAAGAACATCATGAAGTGCAAGAACCCCAGATGTATCACTTCCATTGAGCAGGAGCTTCCTCATATCTTTTATCTTGATGAAAAGAAAGAAATCTATCGCTGCAAATACTGCGACGAGAAGAATCATGAGAAGTTCTGATTTTTAGATATACAAAGGATAATAAAACAGCCTCCCTGCGCTGAGTGCGAGCACAATGCGCAGGGAGGCTGTTTTATTATCCTTTTTACAGTTCTATGCTTTCAAAATCTTCCTTCTCAAATGTGGAGAGCTGCTCTTTTGTTGCATTCTCTATGTTTACGACACGGGTTGCATGATTTGTGATGGCTTTCTCTACAAAGTTTCGCACATCACGGGCGTTGGCATTTGATATGGTCTTGTTCTCTGCTCTCTTTGCAAAGAATTCTCTTGCGTAATCCATGGCTTCGCCTGTCATGCAGTAATCCTGCTTTTCGCAGATTCCCTCAAGGATAGCCACCTGCTCATCGGGAGTATAATCCTCAAAATAGATAAACTTATTAAAACGGGACTTAAGTCCGGGGTTTGATGAGAGAAACTCCTCCATAAGATCAGGGTATCCGGCTACGATAACCACAAGATCGTCTCTGTGATCCTCCATAACCTTAAGGAGTGTATCGACTGCCTCCTGACCAAAGTCGCCCTCTCCCTTGCCTACTGTAAGGGTATACGCCTCATCAATAAAGAGGATACCGCCAAATGCCGACTCGCATACCTCCATTACCTTTGGAGCTGTCTGGCCCACATATCCCTTTACAAGGGCAGAACGGTCAACCTCTATGAGCTGGCCTTTCTTTAATGCACCGAGGCTCTTATATATAGATGCAAGGAGCCTTGCAACAGTAGTCTTACCTGTACCGGGATTTCCTGAAAATACCATGTGCTTTGACACATCGGATATCTTCATATCCTTTTCCTTACGGAGTTTCTGGACCTTAAGGAGGTTTACGAGACTGTTGACCTCTTTCTTTACTTCCGTCAGTCCTACCAGCTTGTTAAAGTCCTCCAGGAGTTTTTCGAGTTTCTCAGGATCTTCCTCACCGCTGTTTGTGGCAACAATCTCGGGGGAGTAAAGTTTCTCTGCGAGAGCCACATTCACATTAAACTCATTTAAAAATGATGTGAGCATCTCGATATAATCAGTATATTTTTTATTTGCGATTATGGAATCATCACTCTGACTTGCCAGCATATGCTGACCAAAGAGTTTATATGTATCCGTGATTATCTGGGCCTTCTGATGATTGAAGGGATCGTCGGATATGAGTTTCTTGGCATCGGACAAAACCGCATATTTGATCACGAGGGGGATTTCTTTGCCATACTCCTCTGCAGATATCTTCTCCCTGTACTTAAGCATACGCAGTTCGTTAATCTCCGGGCACACGCCGAGATTCTGCTTGATACAGTCTCTCTCCTCCTCTGAGACAAATCCGTCCGTATCAGAGAGATACACTCCAAACTTTATCAGAGAAAATCTGAAATTAGTGAGTATATTTTTTTCTGCCGTAGAGATACCGCTTCCGTTGTAATCGATCAGCAGTTTGCTGATTTTCTCGCAGTGATCTATCATCTGCGCAAGATTCTGTTCCATAATTATTCCCCTTGATATAATCCTTTACACCTTTTTGGTGTCATATATATTTTTGTCGCGAGATCACGAAAATCCGATGATCTCGTTTTCCGGTTTTGATGTACGCTCAACAGTCTTGGCTACAAGCACGGGGCCGTCCTCTTTATATGTAGGGAATGAGCCTTTTGTAACTGTTGCTGTGACCTTAACCCACTCTTTATTCTTAAGGGCTGCCGCACTGTCATATTTACATACATAACCTATAAATGCCATATCCTCGGCGCAGCATGTCATAGCCAGACGTCCCGGTACAAAGTATCCTGCCGGGAACTGTTCCGGCTTTAATACCTGGGCGATATATGTCACATCCTTGCCCTCATATCTCTCAAGGTGATCCATCATATCCATGTACCAGATGCCAAAGCTGCTGTCATTTAATTCTATGACAGACTGATTAAGTTCGTATGGCAGATCCTCTTCAAATATCTCATTGACCTCTCCCTCAGAGTTTTCAAAGACAACATCCGCTCCGGGATTTACAGCCTTGATATTTCTCCTGTATGAAGCAAGAGAGTCCATTACATCATCGCAGCGGTTAAATATGATGAGCTCAGACTTTCTGACCATCTCGGCAACCATGGATTTCATATTGTTAAAATACATGGGGAAAGTATTTGCATCTATCATTGTTATCTGCTGCTCTACTTTCCAGTTATCCGGGAGTGTCAGATTCTTATTGTCCCACATACCGTTATACTCGATGACGATACGTTCAGGGCGCCACTGCTTCTCGAGTTTAGTGAGATTTTCTATATTAAAATCTTCCTGTTTCTCAATCTGCTCAACAACCGTCTTTGTCTTTGAGAGGAGTTCCTTATCATACTCTTCCTCTCCCTCTTCGCAGAGGATTAAGAGTGTAGTCCCTCTTATCTTAAAATAATCCTGGGACAGTGTAAACTTTAAAAACTGAGTCTTGCCACTGTCAAGGAATCCGTTGATCATATATACGACTTTATCATTATTCTTTGTAAATAAACCGGGCATATCAAACCTTCCTTTGCCTAATTATTATCACATATTACTTTCTAAAGAGCTGGGCAAGAGCATCTTCTTTAAGGTCAGATCCTATCACACATATACGGCCTGTCGGCTGAGGCTGGCCTTTTCTTACATTGCTCTCGCCGGGCACGTAGTCAAAGAATATCCACTC
The DNA here is from genome assembly GCA_902793845.1 of uncultured Lachnospiraceae bacterium. GTDB lineage: Bacteria > Bacillota > Clostridia > Lachnospirales > Lachnospiraceae > NK4A136. The sequence continues at coordinate 4,870 of CADBFE010000071.1, forward strand.
ACCGTCTGCTTCTGATGAAGGGAGCATACCCTTTGCGCGAAGTACCATACCGTATTTATGCTGGTCGAGAATTTCCTCGAGGATATTTTCAAGCTCTGCTTTTGTATATTTATCAGGTGTCTCAAATCCCCAGCTTGTAAATACTTCATCGGCATGATGATGGCCTTCATGATCGTGATCATGGCATCCGCAGGTACATCCCGGGCCATGCTCGTGATGATGTTCATGATCGTGTTCATCGTGGTCATGGTCATGATCATGGTGGTGCTCGTGGTCATCGTGGTCATGATCGTGATCATGGTGGTGCTCGTGGTCATGGTCGTGATCATGATGGTGATGCTCATGTTCATGCATCTCATCCATAAGCTGTTTTGCCAAATCCACCTTGCCCTCTATTGTGGCACTGATATCTTTTCCGTCAAGATCATCCCAGTTTGTGGTAATGATGGTTGCTGTTTTATTGTATTCACGGAGTATATCCACAGCTGCCTTAACCTTTTCATCCGACATCTTTCCGGTACGGCTGAGTATTATGGTTCCGGCATGCTCTACCTGGTTTACGAAAAACTCTCCAAAGTTCTTTACATACATCTTTGCCTTTGAACCGTCAACTACGGCAACGGCACTGTTAAGCACCACATTATCTCCAAGGTCTGCTTTCTTAATGGCTCCGACTACGTCAGAAAGTTTTCCGACACCGGACGGCTCGATAATGATTCTGTCAGGAGTATATTTTGAGAGTACTTCCTTTAACGACTCTCCAAAATCTCCAACAAGTGAACAGCAGATACATCCCGAGTTCATCTCCTTGATCTCAATACCCGACTCCTTTAAGAAGCCTCCGTCGATACCGATCTCACCAAATTCATTCTCAATGAGCACTACCTGCTCTCCGCTGTATGCTTCCTTTAAAAGTTTGCTGATAAGCGTTGTCTTTCCTGCTCCGAGGAATCCCGATACTACATCAATTTTAGTCATTTTAGTTCATCTTCCTTTCTTATGTATTGATATTAAACCGGGTTAAATATTTAATCCGTTATAATCATTTTAAAAATCCCTTTATGATCTGGTCTTCCGCTTCCTGCTCGGTGAGTCCGAGTGTCATGAGCTTTATGAGCTGCTCTCCGGCGATCTTGCCTATTGCTGCCTCATGTATAAGAGATGCGTCAACATCAGCTGCAGTAAGTTCCGGGATTGCCCTTACGACCGCCCTGTCCATTATGATGGCATCGCATTCACTGTGACCGCTGCATTTATTGTTTCCGCTGATCCTTGCATAAAAGGTCTGCTTGGAATCATCCTTGGCAACAGATCTTGATATGACATCCGTACTTGATCCTTCACCGTTTAATTCAACGGAAAAATCTGTAGACGCTTCCTGCTTTCCGTGAGTCATTATCTTTTCCTTTACGATAAATGTGGCATTATCGTTTATAACTGCGGATGTTGTACGTTTTGTGGAATCGATTCCTTTAATCTGCACTGTCTCCATCTCAAGATAGGCTCCTTCAGACAGTTCCACGTGGGTGGTGGGATTCATGATCCTCTCACCGTTTCCGTCTCCCTCGCCGTAGTGCTTTTCAATATATTTTACTCTCGAATTTTTTCCGACAAAAAAGCTGTGGATACCACTGTGCTCCGATGCCTTGTCACCACCGTTATGAATACCGCATCCGGCTACGATGGTTACATCACAGTCTTCTCCTATAAAGAAGTCATTATAAACCGACTCCTTAAGTCCCGTCTGGGAGAGGACTACAGGGATGTGTACACTCTCATTTTTAGTGCCTGGTTTAATGATTATATCAATTCCCGGCTTGTCCTCTTTAGTGACTATGTTTATATTTTCAGTCACGGCTCTGCCGTCGAGCTGCCCGTTCACACGGAAATTGTATGCTCCCTGAGGTACCTCGTGGAGTCCTGCTATCTCTCTTATCAGTTGTCTCTGTATCTCGTCCATAATAAAACCTCTGCCCTGCTAAATCAGTCTATATCACATGCTTTTGTGAGTGCACTGCATGCAATATCGCCTTTCATCAGTCCCGGGAATATCTCTTCTCTTGTACCATATTTTTCTATTGCGCCATTATTCAATACCAGTATCCGGTCTGCAATCTCAAGGATACGTTCCTGATGGGTGATGATCACTATCGAACCGCCCTGCTTTTTATACATATTTTCAAATACCTTTATCAGGCTTTTGAAACTCCAGAGATCGATACCTGCCTCAGGCTCATCAAATACAGACAATGCAGTTCCCCTTGCGATGACCATGGCTATCTCAATACGTTTAAGCTCTCCTCCGGAAAGTGATGCATTTACTTCTCTGCCAATGTAATCTTTTGCACAGAGTCCCACTTCCGAGAGATAACTGCACGCTTCTGTTATGTCAATCTTGCGGCCTGCAGCCATTGTGATCAGATCATTTACAGTAAGCCCCTTAAATCTGACCGGCTGCTGGAAACCGTAGCTGATACCTTTCCTGGCCCTGTCGGTGATACTCATATCGGTGATATCCTCACCGTCAAACAATATGCGGCCGCTGGTAGGCTTTATGATACCTGCGATCAGCTTTGCCATAGTCGATTTACCGCCGCCGTTAGGACCTGTTATGGCAGTAAACCTTCCGTCGATTTTTACATTAATATTTTTAATTATTTCCTTTTCGGAGTTATCCTCAGATACGTTATAGGAAACATTTTGAAATTCAAGCATTTTAATTCTCCGATCGTTATAAAATGTCCGTTATCATAAGGTATTATTATACCATATTTAAACAATAAAAGCCTTAAAAAGTTTGTTTTACGACCATTATCCGAGGGCTACATCAAGAGCCATCATCAGACTGTTCATAAAAAAAACTCTTTTCATTTAGTTAGCCTTGACTAACTGTAATATAGCACTGTTTTGGTGGGAAATCAATGATTAATAAGTAAAATAATAAGGCTCACCATAAAAACAGGCTGTATTCTGTCATTTTTCGTCCTTATTTGATATAATATTTGATAGTTGTTATTAAATTTAAAGGGGGTTTTTCTATGGGAAAATTTATCATTGCAGGTATCACACAGATTGAGACCATCGTAAAAGTCGACAAAATTCCTCTGGAAAATAAAAGTTTCAATCCACTGAACAATTCGATTCATACATCTGCAGGCGGAGATGCTTTTAATATAAGCCTCGCCCTTAAATGGCTGGGAGATGATATCCGCTTTATGTCCGTAGTTGGCCGGGACCAGAACATGGGAGTATTCAACCCACCTGACAGAGAGGTCACTCTTGAAACCAATTACGTCCTTCCACTTATGAACGAAACTCCAATGCAGGTTAGTTTCTTTGATACGGAGCGAAATGAGCAGACATTCGAGGACCTTAAGGACATCCGTGATGTAGGATATGAGATGTCCCTCGTTGATCCCATAATAGATACAGCCGAGATGGTAGTTTTATCAAATGCAAACTTCTGCCGTCCCATCATGCAGCTTGCATGTGAGCATGACAAGAAGCTTGCAGTCAAGATTCACTCCTTCAGCCGTGCGAAGCTTAAGTTCAACGCAGACTTCTTAAGCGCAGCAAATATCGTATTCTTCAGTGACCTTGAAGGCGAGGATCCGTATGCATTTGTACAGGAAATGGCTGAGAAATATGATATAGATACTATTATCCTAGGTCAGGGTGCCGGTGGTCTCCTGATCCATGATAATGAAAAACATATGACTATGCATTACGACCCTATCAGAACAGGTCGCGTCGTAAACAATGCCGGTGCCGGAAACGCATTATTTGCCTGCTTCCTCCACTATTATCAGAAGGGTTTCAGCGTAGTGGACGCTATTCACAAAGCTCTCCTCTTTGCTTCAAACAAGATTGGATACATGGGTACGTCAAACGGATTCATGACAGAGACCCAGCTTGAACAGTGGGACAGCCTCATATGGGACCCAAGAGGCAACCGGAATATCACAGGATCCTGACAATAAAACAAAAGTGCCCCGGACACACTTCAGTGCCCGGGGCATTTTAAATATTTTTCCGTATTATTACAGTCAGTATTCTTACTCTATATTCTTGAGTGCCACATCCATGGGTATCTTTTTGATCCTTATAAAATCAACTACAGATACAAACATATATCCGATTAGCAGATAAAGTATGGACAAAAGCATTGATATTTTTTCCATATGGAATGGAAAATATCCGTCCATCTGAAGCACAAATACCTTAAATACCCATATCATCAGATAATATCCGCCGACAAATCCCAAAACAGAGAACAGCACTACCACAATCGCAGTAGGTATGATATACAGACCTCCTATTTCCCCGTTCATAAATCCGAGGACTTTTGTCATCGATATTGAGTGCTCATTTCTCTCAATGATGATCTTTGCAAGAAGGTATATAAGGGCTGCCGCAAGTACGATAAGTACATATTTGAATACATCTATTATTCCACCCATGGAATGCATAAGCTGATTTGTTACCTTAATGATATCATCTTTTGTAATAACCGTGGCGATGTACTCTTCATCTATATCGTCAATCTCATTTCTGGAAAAATATCCCGAAAAATCATCCTCATCCATATCGAAAATATTATTAAATCTTTCGATGTCCATAAATACAGCTATTCCGCCATCATATGAGACTATGCCTTCCACTTTGAAATCATATGATTTGTTTTCATACTCCTCATTAAGAGTTATGCTGTCACCTGCGACGATATCAAATTTTGATGCAAACGCACTTGATATATATACACCGTTATCGCCTGTTGTATTACCGAGTGAAACATATTCGCTGTTATCTTCCAGACCGTATACGCTTACACTCTCATCTCCTCCGCTTCCCATTCCGCTCCGCATAGTACTCTTTTTCTTCGGATACAAAAGATTTGTCATTGAGAACTTTTCGGCGGTTTCTTCTTTTGTCTCTATAACATTACCATCATCATCTGTACTGCCCATAAGGATATACTGATACTCTGCAAACATCATATCTCCGGCAGTCT
>CADBFE010000072.1 GCA_902793845.1 uncultured Lachnospiraceae bacterium
CCGAGCTTGTCCATCATGGCTCTGAACTGGTCTCTGTCTTCTGCAAGGTCGATTACTGCAGGTGAAGTACCGAGGATCTTTACGCCGTTTTTCTCAAGGGATGCAGCCAGATTAAGGGGTGTCTGACCTCCAAACTGTGCGATCACACCAAGAGGCTTCTCTTTATTGTAGATAGAGAGTACATCCTCAAGAGTAAGTGGCTCAAAGTAGAGCTTGTCAGATGTATCATAGTCTGTTGAAACCGTCTCAGGGTTGCAGTTTACAATGATTGTCTCAAAGCCCAGCTTCTTAAGAGCTTTTGCTGCATGTACACAGCAGTAGTCAAATTCAATACCCTGGCCGATTCTGTTAGGACCTCCGCCGAGGATCATGATCTTTCTGTTATTTGTAGCCGATGACTTATCGGGTGCATTGTATGTTGAGTAGTAGTATGCACTGTCAGGTGTACCTGATACATGGACACCTTCCCATCCTTCTACTACACCGATTTCGGTTCTCCTGTTTCTGATATCATCTTCAGAGATTTCAAGGAGCTGGCTTAAGTACTTATCTGAGAATCCGTCTTTCTTAGCCTTTGTGAGAGCTTCATCAGAGAGCATCTTACCTTTATTTGCAATGATCTGCTCCTCTTCCTCAACGAGTTCTCTCATCTGATCGATAAAGTACTCTTTAACCTTTGTCAGTTCAAAGATTTCCTCGTTTGTAGCACCTTTTCTGAGTGCCTCATACATAATGAAATATCTCTCGCTTGAAGGATATGTCAGTTTCTTTAAGAGTTCCTCTTTTGAGAGCGAGTCAAAATTCTTGGCATGGCCGAGTCCGTATCTGCCTATCTCAAGGGATCTGATTGCTTTCTGGAAAGCTTCCTTGAAATTTTTACCGATACTCATGACTTCACCTACGGCTCTCATCTGGGTACCGAGCTTGTCCTCAACTCCCTTGAATTTCTCAAATGCCCATCTGGCAAATTTGATTACGACATAATCGCCGTCGGGAACGTATTTATCAAGTGTACCGTACTTTCCGCAGGGAATATCCTTAAGTGTCAGACCTGATGCAAGCATTGCTGATACAAGGGCGATAGGGAATCCTGTAGCCTTTGAAGCAAGTGCAGATGATCTTGATGTACGGGGATTGATCTCAATTACAATGATTCTGTCAGATACGGGATCATGAGCAAACTGTACGTTTGTACCACCGATTACCTGAACTTTGTCTACGATCTTGTAGGCCTGCTCCTGTAATCTTGCCTGGACCTCTTCTGAAATCGTAAGCATCGGAGCTGAGCAGAATGAATCACCTGTATGTACACCTAAGGGATCGATATTCTCGATAAAGCATACAGTGATCATATTGCCGTCTGCATCTCTGACAACCTCGAGCTCAAGCTCTTCCCATCCGAGGATTGACTCCTCAACGAGTACCTGACCTACAAGTGAAGCCTGAAGACCTCTTGCACATACTGTCTTGAGCTCTTCTTTATTATAGACAAGACCGCCACCGGCACCGCCCATGGTATATGCCGGTCTAAGGACTACGGGATAGCCAAGCTTATCTGCAATTGCAAGTGCTTCATCAACTGAGTATGCAACCTCAGATCTTGCCATCTCAATACCGAGGGAATTCATCGTATTCTTAAATTCAATACGGTCCTCGCCACGCTCAATGGCATCTACATGAACACCGATAACCTCCACATTGTATTTTTCGAGGATTCCGGCCTTATTAAGCTCAGAACAAAGATTAAGACCTGACTGGCCACCAAGGTTAGGTAAAAGCGCATCGGGTCTTTCTTTTGCAATAATCTTTTCAAGACGGTCCACGTTAAGAGGCTCGATGTATGTCACATCAGCTGTCTCGGGATCTGTCATAATTGTAGCGGGATTTGAGTTAACGAGTACAATCTCATAACCAAGCTTTTTAAGTGCTTTACATGCCTGAGTACCTGAATAATCAAACTCGCAGGCCTGTCCTATAACTATAGGGCCGGAGCCTATAATCAGTACCTTGTGAATGTCTTCTCTTTTTGGCATTTCTTTAAATCCTCCGTTCAAAATCTTATATTTCCTAAAATAAACCTAAATCTTCTAAATTTTATATAAAAACGTTTCAAAAATCAAGATTATTTAACATAAAAAAGCACAATATCTTGTGCTTTTTAGTTATGTAAAGTACCTTTATTTGATTTTATGTTAATTTTGCGAAACTGCTTCCTTCATTGACTTAACATACTCTCCAACATAAGGAGCTGCGTCCTTGCCGTACTTAGCCATGATCTTTATTATGGCAGAGCCCACTATAGCTCCGTCTGATATGCCGGACATCTTTTTAGCCTGCTCAGGAGTCGATATACCAAAACCGACTGCGCACGGTACATCTGTTGTCTCTCTGATGGCACTTATGATTGATGATAAATCTGTACTTATCACATCTCTGGTACCCGTTACACCGAGGCTGGATACCACATATATAAAACCTTTTGCCTCTTTAGCTATCATCCTTACTCTGTTTTCGGATGTAGGAGCCAGCATTGATATCAGGTCAAAATCATACTTTTCACATACATCTGAAAACTCCTCTTTCTCTTCATAAGGGATATCAGGGAGGATGATACCGTCAACACCTGCTTCTTTTGCAGTCTTTATAAATCTCTCGGCGCCATAGGAAAATACAACATTTGCGTATGTCATAAATACAAATGGCACAGTGACTTCTTTTCTTAAATTTCTGACAAGGTCAAATATCTTATCTGTTGTGGTTCCGGATGTAAGAGCTCTTAAGTTGGCTTCCTGAATCACGGGGCCCTCTGCCGTAGGATCGGAGAAAGGTATACCGAGCTCTATAAGGTCTGCACCGTTATCGGCAGCGGCTTTTACTATCTTAAATGTTGTATCAAGATCGGGATCGCCACATGTTATAAAGGGTATGAATGCTTTGCCGTTTTCAAAAGCCTTTTTAATATTACTCATAGATATTCTCTCCTCTGTATCTTGCTATTGCGGCACAGTCCTTATCTCCCCTGCCGGAAACCGTTACAACAATGATCTTATCTTTTGATAATGTCGGAGCGATCTTTCTCGCATATGCAACAGCGTGAGCTGACTCAATGGCAGGTATTATTCCCTCAGTCCTTGACAGATATTCAAAGGCATCCACCGCCTCATCATCTGTGACCGGTACATACTTAGCCCTGCCGATATCATTCAGATACGCATGCTCAGGACCGACACCCGGATAATCAAGACCTGCGGATATTGAGTAAACAGGAGCTATCTGGCCATACTCGTCCTGGCAGAAATATGATTTCATACCGTGGAATATACCGACCTTTCCTGTATTAACGGTAGCGGCTGTCTCAAATGTGTCTATGCCTTTTCCTGCAGCCTCACATCCTACAAGTTCTACTTCTTTGTCATCTATAAAATTGTAGAAAGAGCCCATTGCATTGGAACCACCTCCTACACATGCAATGACCATATCAGGGAGTCTGCCCTCTTTTTCAAACATCTGGCTCTTTATCTCCTTGGAGATGACTGCCTGAAAATCCCTGACTATTATCGGGAAAGGATGAGGTCCCATGGTTGATCCGATACAGTAATGGGTATCGTCTATCCTCTTTGTCCATTCACGCATGGCCTCCGAAACAGCATCCTTTAATGTAGCCGTACCGGTCTTTACAGGTATTACCTCGGCTCCGAGGAGTCTCATACGATATACATTAAGAGCCTGTCTCTTTGTATCTTCCTCACCCATAAAAACGACGCACTCAAGTCCAAGAAGCGCCGCAGCCGTTGCTGATGCCACGCCATGCTGACCTGCTCCCGTCTCGGCTATGATCCTCTTTTTGCCCATCTTTTTTGCAAGCAGAGCCTGACCTAAGACATTATTAATCTTATGGGCACCTGTATGATTAAGATCCTCACGCTTTAAGTATATCTTTGCACCGCCCAGATCCTCTGTCATCTTTTTTGCATAGTACAGTCTTGACGGTCTGTTGCCGTAATCATTAAGGAGATCTTCAAGTTCTTTATTAAACTCAGGATCATTTTTGTAATGATTATATGCTTCCTCAAGCTCTATGACCGCATTCATCAGGGTCTCAGGCATATACTGTCCGCCAAATATACCAAAACGTCCGTCCTTGTTAGTCATCGTGTCATCCTTTCCTTACACATTCTGTAAATGCTTTCATCTTTTCAAAATCTTTTATTCCGCCGGTCTCTATACCGGAGCTCACATCCACGGCATATGGATCAAGTGTGTCAATTGCTTTTCTGACATTATCACTGTTTAATCCTCCGGCCAGAAAATAATCTCTCTTAAAACCTTTAAGCCTCTCCCACTCAAATGTCATACCGTCACCTTTGCCGGGATCGAATATAATATAATCGGCAACTGATACAGAGGCTTTTCTTATGTTCTCATCATCGGTCTTAAAAGATTTGACGATCACAATCCCTTTGGCAGCAGCCCTTAATTCATTTATATACTTATCATCTTCTGCGCCGTGGAGCTGGGCGTAATCAATTATCTTTTCATTATAAAGGTCTGCCACAAAATCAATATCTGCATCAACAAATACTCCTGCGACCTTTATGTCTTCATTTATTTTGTCTTTAAATCCCCGGGCTTTTTCCTTTGTGAGATTTCTCCTGCTCTTATCCCAGAATACAAATCCTGTATAATCAGGTTTTATGATATTTACATAACCGATATCTTCATCCCTAAAAAGTCCGCACAGTTTTACTTTTGTCATTTTTATAATAATGATTTAAGTTCATCAAGCATCTGCTTTTTATCAGCGGCTCTCATCAGAGTCTCGCCTATAAGTACAGCATCTGCTCCTGAGTCATAAGCATTTTTAATATCATATTTATCCTTAATGCCGCTCTCGGATACATAGATCACATTGTCCGGTACCATGTCCCTGAGCTTTCCGGCATTTGAGATATCAACAGAAAAGTCTTTAAGATTTCTGTTATTTACACCAACTATTCTGGCACCTGCATTTAATGCCCTCTTTATCTCCTCGCCGTCATGGGCTTCCACAAGAGCCGATAATCCGAGTTCATCACATATTTTTATATAATCAGTCAATTCTCTGTCATTAAGTATGGCGCATATAAGGAGTACTGCTTTAGCCCCGAGTATTTTAGCTTCATAGACCATGTAATCACTTACCGTGAAATCTTTTCTGATACACGGAGTTGGTACAGTCGATGCAATCTCTCTTAAGTATTCATCACTGCCGAGAAACCATTTTGGTTCCGTCAGTACCGATATACAGTCTGCTCCTGCAGTTTCATATGCCTTTGCAATATCAAGATAAGGAAAATCCTCTGCAATGATGCCTTTTGAGGGCGAAGCTTTCTTGCATTCACAGATAAATGAAAGGCCATCTTTTTTAAGAGCATTCTCAAATTCAAACATGCCTCTTGGCAATGACAACGCCTTTTCTTTAATTTCAGAAAGTGGCATTTTCTCTGATGCAGTTTTTACTCTCTCCCTTGCATGATCTGCAAGCTTATCAAGTATGTCTGACATATATTTACTCCGGACGGTTACTTACTTCTATCATCTTTTCAAGGACTGCATAGGCCTTGCCGGAATCAACAAGCTCTCCTGCAAGCTTTACACCCTCTGCGATGGAATCAGCTTTATTATTAATATAAAGAGCAGCACCTGCATTAAGGAGGCATACATTTCTCTTAAAGCCTTTTTCCTCACCCTTTAATATAGAAACTGCGATTGCAGCATTTTCCTTTGGTTCTCCGCCCTTAAGATCGTCTTTTGTACATCTCTCAAATCCGAAATCTTCAGGCTTTATTGTATATACCTTGTGCATGCCGTATGCAAACTCGCATATTCTGGTATCGCATGATAAAGATATCTCATCAAGCTTATCAAGACCGTAAACTACCATACCACGCTTTACACCAAGGCTCATGAGTACTTCCGCCAATGGCTCGAGGAGATACTCATCATATACTCCGAGTACAAACTGGGTAGGATGGCCGGGATTTGTAAGGGGGCCGAGTATATTAAATACAGTTCTGAAACCAAGCTCTTTTCTGATAGGTCCTACATATTTCATGGAAGAGTGATATTTCTGTGCGAAAAAGAAGCACATACCTGCTTCATCAAGCATCTCCTGGCATCTTGCCGGACTCTGTTGTATATTTACGCCAAGGGCTTCGAGACAGTCAGCTGTACCGCATTTTGATGAAGCGGCTCTGTTGCCGTGTTTCGCTACCTTTACACCGCTTGCTGCCGTAATGATACCTGAAATAGTTGAAATATTGATGCTGTGAGCACCGTCACCGCCTGTACCGACGATTTCAAATATATCGCCTTTTCTCTCAAATTTAAGTGCCAGTTCTCTCATGGCAGCAGCGCAACCTGCTATCTCATCTGTTGTCTCGGCCTTTGCGCTCTTTGTAGACATAGCCGCCAGAAATGCAGCATTCTGAGTAGTAGTCGTCTCACCGCTCATGATCTCCTTCATAACCGAATATGCTTCGTCGTATGTCAGATCTTCTTTATTTACGATTTTGATAATGGCATCCTTTATCATTTTTGTTTTCCCTCCTGGTTTAACCCTTTGTAATTTCTATAAAATTTTTTAATATATCTTTACCCATAGGGGTCAGAATCGATTCCGGATGGAACTGCAGTCCAAACACTTTATAATCCCTGTGGCTTACCGCCATGATCTCACCGTCATCATCGCTTTTGCCTGTGATTTCAAGGCACTCAGGCATCGTATCTTCCACGGCAGACAGGGAATGATATCTGGCACATTCTGTCTTCCCGGGCATTCCTTTAAACAAAGGACTCTCATTATCTATTGATACCACGCTCTTTTTACCGTGCATGAGTCTTTTGGCATAACTGACTGTGGCTCCGAAAGTCTCACATATAGCCTGATGACCGAGACATACACCGAGAATCGGTTTCTTATCCTTGAAGTAGTCAATCACTTCTTCGCATATTCCTGCATCAGACGGTTTTCCGGGCCCCGGTGATATGATGATTCCGTCCGGATCAAGTTTTTCTATGTCCTGCACAGTCATTTCATCGTTGCGTACGACTTTGATATCAGGCTCAAGTGAACCTATAAGCTGGTAAAGGTTATATGAAAAACTGTCATAATTATCAATAAGCAAGATCATTTTCAGTCCTCCATATTCTGTGATTTTTCTATAGAAGTCATTACAGCTTTGGCCTTATTAAGACATTCCTGATATTCGTTTTCCGGTACGGAATCAGCCACTATACCTGCTCCGCTCCTTACAAATACCTTGCCGTTTTTCTTAAATGCTATACGGATTGCAATACAGGTATCAAGATTACCCGTAAAATCTATATATCCGATGGCACCGCCGTAAATACCACGCTTGTTATTTTCCAGTTCGTTTATTATTTCACATGCTCTGATCTTGGGGGCTCCCGATAAAGTACCGGCCGGAAGTATGGCATCAACCGCATCTATATCCCTGTACTTATCGTCTATATCACCTCTGACTGTAGAACCTATATGCATTACATGGGAAAACCTGAGTATATCCATGTATCTCTCAACTTCGACAGAGCCAAAACGGCTTATCTTGCCGATATCATTTCGTCCAAGATCAACGAGCATATTGTGCTCACTGCATTCCTTTTCATCTGCAAGGAGCTCCTTTTCAAGGGCTCTGTCCTCTTCTGTTGTATTTCCCCTGGGCCTGGTACCTGCCAGGGGAAATGTATGTAATACGCCGTCTTTAAGTTTTACCAGAGTCTCGGGAGACGCACCGGCTACCTCTATATCATCACCGGACAGATAAAACATATACGGTGAAGGATTGATGGTACGTAATACTCTGTATGTATTAAAGAGACTTCCCTCAAAATCAGCTTCAAGTCTGTTTGAAAGCACTACCTGAAAAATATCTCCCTCATATATATACTTTTTCCCCTTTTCAACCATTTTGCAAAAAGATTCTTTATCAAACAGAGCTCTGTAATCGCTCTTCAGGATGCCTTTTTGAATCTCTGCGGGCTCGCCGTGCTTTATGAGGTCGATTATTTCATCTATGGATTTTTATCAAAAAGCATCAGATCGACATCATTAAATTTCTCTTCATCTTTAGCATCAAGATTGAGCTTGGGCTCGGCATACTTTATATAATCATATGCAAAATATCCCACGAGACCACCTGTAAATGTGGGAAAGCCTTTTACTTTGGGACTTTTATACTCGTTAAGGAGTTCCTTGATATAGGCAGCCGGATGCTTTACATCCTCCTCTTTTATGAGAGTGCCCTTATCATCGGTTACCTTAAGATAGCCGTCGGTACATGTAACACATAAAAGAGGCTTATATCCCAAAAATGTATACCGTCCCCAGAGTTCCTGGTTTTCAACACTTTCAAGTATGTAAACATGCTCACTCTGATTTTTGAGTATCTTTAGGACTTCAATAGGAGTCTTTATATCAGAGTAGATCTCTTTCATAAGAGGTACGATATTATATTTTTCTTTATAACTTAAAGCTTCTTCAAATGAAGGTGTTATCATGTATTTTCTCCGTCAGCAGTCGAGGTCGTCAGCCCCTTCTCTTCAATCCTGAACTATTATCTCGTTGTAAAACTCTGTGATATCTTTTCTGCCTGCCTTTGTGTAATCGATGGCAGCTTTGGGATGTCTGTTGAGTACTCCTGTAAATAAGTACTGGGTATCGTAGCCCCATGTCACTCCCTGCTCCTTCATGGGATTGATGTAATCCTCAATGAAACGAACGATAGGATAAATATTATACTTGGGGTTGCGAAGGAATCCGACTACAGACTCGATGTAGCAGTTTCCTGCGCCTCTGCCCATTCCCGAATATGTAGCATCAAGATAATCAACGCCGCATGCACATGCTTCAATAGTATTGGCAAAAGCGAGCTGCTGATTGTTGTGAGCATGGATACCGAGCTTCTTGCCATACTTCTCTGCGGCATTCATATAAAGGTCACATATTCTTGTCATAGCCTCGGGGTAGATTGATCCGTAACTGTCTACGATGTAAATGCAGTCTACAGGCGACTTGCCGAGCATCTCAAGGGCAACCTTTACATCACCTTCCTGAGCAGTTGAGATAGCCATGATATTGCATGTGGTCTCATATCCCTTTTTGTGGGCATCCTCGATCATGTCGATGGCAGCCGGCATTGTATGTACATATGTGGCTACTCTGATAAGATCAAGTGCTGAGTTGTTGCGGTCGATGATATCGTTTTTATAATCACATCTGCCCACATCAGCCATGGCTGCAAGCTTAAGGTCTGTATCGTTGTTTCCAAAGATTGCATTGATGTCGTCCTCATTACAGAACTTCCACTTGCCGAATTTATCAGGATCAAACATTTCTTTTGAAGCCTTATAACCGATTTCCATATAATCAACGCCGGCTTTTACATTAGCCTTGTACAGCGCCTTTACAAATTCATCACTAAAATAAAAGTCATTTACAAGGCCTCCGTCACGAAGTGTGGCATCAACTACTTTAATGCTCTCCCTGAATTCAATTAACTTTTCAATTTCTTTCATCTTTATTTTTCCTTTCTGAGAAAATATTTAACGTATCTCACGCCTGTGAGAAAAACCGATTTCTATTATATCAAAAATCTGTCACCGGAATCAAAAAATCCCTGATGAATCATAACAATTCATCAGGGACGATAATCATATTTACCGCGGTGCCACCCTGTTTTCCCAATTATCCAAAAGGGACTCTTAAGATACCAACATATCTTTTGCAACTGACGTATGCGTACGTTTCGAAATACTCGGTATAAACCTTTGATCGAACCCTCAGCGGCCCATTTGAAATACTGCGTTCTGCCCGGCTCTCACCTGCCCGGACTCTCTGGAAGTGCACATAAGTCTTTATCCCCGCTTCAACGGTTTAGTGACATATTTAATTTTTTATAGAATATTGTGTTTTGGATTATTTGTCAATAAAAAATTTTAAATTAATAAAACTTTTTACATAAATGTATCCTTATCAATACCTGAACCTGTTTCATTTAAAGTATTATCAGCCTCAGGATCATTGTTCATAGCCTGGTAACTGCTGACAACCTGAGCATTATATGCCGCTTTCTTTTCATTGTTTACAGCATTGATAAATACGAATACGCCTACACCGGCAAGAAGCAGGCAAATGCCAACATATCCGAGGACAGAGCCTCTTGATGTATCTGCATTGATCGATACATAACGCATATCGGAATGGGATACCTCAAGCTGATCAAGCCACTCATTGCAGAATCCCTTGATCTCTGTATCCATTGATCCGATCTTACCCTTGATAGTGATAGATTTGTCAAGGACATCTGTCTTGTAATCAATATAATCCCATGTATTATCACAGATAGCATCAAGCTTTGACATAAGGTCCTTGTTTCTTGTTGTAAGTGAGATGAATGTACCGTCATCAAGCCAGAGAAGATAGTGCTGATCTGTTCCCGAAGGGATGATACCGTTGATCTTGTGTTCTGTCTCTGCATAGTTGCCGATAACACCGTCTACATAAAGTTCAACATACTGATCTTTAAGTTCTGCATTGTCATCAATGAGATCATATAAATCTGTTGCATTGTCTGCAAGTACATCCTTGTCTATTATGCAGAGCATAACTGCTAAAAATATAAAGAAAACAGCACAAATAATACCTGTGATCTTGTCGTTAGCTTTACCTTTGTTTCCCATAAAATCCTCCCAGATTTAAAATAATGTTTTTCCCTAAAAATAACCGGACATTAATATCATAATATCCGGTTATATTAAATTCAATAATATATTGTATTAAAGATATTGATTAGCCGAGCTGAGCTGCAACTTCTGCTGCGAAGTCTTCGTTCTTCTTTTCCATACCCTCGCCTACTTCAAATCTTACCATCTTTGTGATCTTAAGATCTTTGTTTACAGACTCAAGGTACTTTGCAACTGTCTGCTTTCCATCCTCAGCCTTGACATATGTCTGATCAAGGAGGCAGATTTCCTTAAGCTGCTTTGATACACGACCCTTTACAAGACCATCGAAAATCTTGTTGGATGTGATATTGGCCTTATCTGCAAGTGCAAGCTCTGCAAGTGCTGCTGCAGCTTCCTTTGAGAGGAAGTTAAAGAGATACTGCATGTTTGCTTTCTTATCATCATAGATAGCCTTGTCCTCTGCAGACCACTTCTCAGCATAAGCCTTGCCTATAAGTTCATTAAGAATAGGCTTGGGAAGTGATGCAGGATCATTGAGTGAGCTGTCAACGATGATCTCCTCAAGCTTTGCGAGCTCGTCTGCTGACATATCCTCTCTTGCAACATATGTAGGGTTCATAGCTGCTACCTGCATAGCTACGTTTGTAAGGGCTTCTTTTGCAGCATCATCAGATGCGCCTACGCCTGCTACAAGTACGCCGATCTTTCCGCCGCCGTGGATGTATGATGCAACAACATCGCCTGTAGCCTTCTCAAATCTTCTGAGAGAAAGTTTCTCACCAATCTGAAGTGTCTTCTCATCAAGCTCAGCCTTAACACCAAGGATAGATACGAGATCCTCGCCGTCTCCAGCCTTCTCTACGTCTGACTTAAGAGCCTTGTTTGCGATATCCTGAACGAAATCCTGGAATACCTGGTTCTTTGCAACGAAGTCTGTCTCAGAGTTAACTTCTACAACAACTGCTGTGTTGCCTTCTGCTGCTACTCTGGCAATACCTTCTGCTGCTATTCTGCTGGCTTTCTTTTCAACCTTGGCTGCACCGCTCTTCTTAAGTACTTCTACGGCTGCCTCCATATTTCCGTCTGTCTCTGTAAGAGCTTTCTTGCATTCCATCATACCGGCACCGGTAGATTCTCTAAGCTCTTTAACCATAGCTGCTGTAATTGCTGCCATATTAATAAACCTCCAAATTCAATTATCGATATTTATACAATATTATTCTGCGTCTGCTGCTGTGCTCTCAGCTTCCTCAGCTGTAACTGACTCGCCCTGCTTAGCCTCGATGATAGCGTCAGCCATCTTAGAAACGATAAGCTTTACGGCTCTGATAGCGTCATCATTACCGGGGATAACGTAATCAAGTTCCTCGGGATCGCAGTTTGTATCTGAAATACCGATAAGTGTTATACCGAGTGAATGAGCTTCCTTAACACAGATGTGCTCCTTCTTGGGATCTACGATAAAGATAGCATCGGGGATTCTTGTCATCTCTTTGATACCGCCGATATTCTTCTCAAGCTTATCCCACTCTTTCTTAAGCTCTGTAACTTCTTTCTTGGGAAGGACATCAAATGTTCCGTCTGTTGACATCTTCTCGATATCCTTAAGTCTCTTGATTCTTGTCTGAACAGTCTTGAAGTTTGTGAGCATACCGCCGAGCCATCTCTCGTTTACATAGAACATACCACAACGCTCTGCCTCAGTCTTAACTGCTTCCTGAGCCTGCTTCTTTGTACCTACGAAAAGGATTGTTCCGCCCTGTGCAGCGATGTCAGAGATTGCATTATATGCATCGTCTACCATACCTACTGACTTCTGAAGATCGATGATATGGATACCGTTTCTCTCTGTGTAGATGTACGGAGCCATCTTAGGGTTCCATCTTCTTGTCTGGTGTCCGAAATGTACACCGGCTTCAAGTAACTGCTTCATTGAAATAACGCTCATTTTAATTACCTCCATTTGGTTTTAGTGTTCTTCCGCATCCTTCCCATATCAAACTTTTTAAGTCTGATATTTATACGCGACCGCATGAGCAAAAGCGGCACCGAGGCATATAATCCGAATGCGTGATTTTTGCATACTTTGGTATAATATCACATTGAATATAAATATTCAAGAAAAATTTAACGCTATAAATCCCCTGCCAGATTGGCCGCACCTATTATGCCTGCATCGTTTCCTGTCGTTGCTTTTTTAATAACAGGTACAAATCCGTTCTCACGGCCGAAAATATTATTTCTGACAAAATCATTAAGGAAATCATCCATCAGATCAAAACTTTCGCATACCCCTCCTCCGAGTAGTACCGCATCAGGTCTGAATACATTGCATATACAGGTGAGTCCTGTGCCAAGGTCAGTCAGATATCTGTCAAAAACCTTTTTGGCGTTATTATCACCGGCTCTTACAAGGTCCGTGATCATCTTGCCGTCAAGTTGACCTTTTTCTTTATAGGCATTATATAATCCACTGCCTTTTTTTAGGTTTTTAACCGCAGTCTTTATAAGTCCCGTAGCGGAGCAGTATGATTCAAAACATCCCCTCATACCGCATGTGCACTTACGCTTGCCGTACCTTATCATCATGTGTCCCATCTCAATGGCTCCCGGGTGGGCACCCTCATATATCCTACCGTCTGTGATTATACCGGATCCAACTCCCGTACCTAATGTGATGACGATGTATGTACCTTTATCAAGATTATTGGCAAGACACTCCCCAAGTGCTGCGCAGTTGGCATCATTGCTGATTTTAACCGGGAGATTCTGCGGAATGCTTATAGCCTCTGCGAGCTTTACCGGTCTCTCCCATCCGAAATTGTTTGAGTACATGACGATACCGTCTCCGGCATCTACGCTGCCTGGTGATCCTATTCCTATCAGTTCACATTCATCAGGGCCTGTAGCCAGATTATTTCTGAGCATTGTGACAAGTTCATTGATGGCTTCACATGTATCTCCCGGCGTATGACTTTGCGGAGTCTCAATCTTGGTCTTATATATGATGTCTGTTTTGTTTCTGACGATACCACCTTTAATAAACGTACCGCCAAGGTCTATACCTATTCTGTACATATATTTTTCCTTTACAAAAATAGTCCCCGAAGCTTTGGCCCCGGGGATTATATTTATGCATTCTTTAAAAATGCTATATATCCGAGTTTGTTTTCATAAAGATCAGCCTTGCTGATGGCCTCGTGGGGTGCATGCATATTCATTACAGGTACACCGCAGTCAACCACATTCATGCCGTATAGAGCCATAATATATGCAATCGTACCGCCGCCGCCAAGGTCAACCTTGCCAAGCTCAGCCAGCTGATAGTTGACACCTGCATCATCCATGATCTTACGGAGCTTACCCATAAATTCGGCATTGGCATCATTAGAGCCTGACTTGCCTCTTGAACCTGTAAATTTGCAGAAGTTAAATCCTTTTCCGAGATATGCAACATTCTTCTTATCAAAGCTTGATGCATATGTAGGATCATAGCCACTTGTTACATCACTTGAGAGCATAAATGAATTCATTAAGGTCCTGCGAACTGTGAGCTCACTGTATACTCCCATTCCCTCAAGGAGTTCTCTGACAACATTTTCAAAGAACATAGAGCGCATTCCTGTTGCACCTACAGAGCCGATTTCCTCTTTATCTGTTAATATACAGCATGCTGTTCTCTTTATGCCCTTTGCTTCGAGCATTGCCTTGAATGAAGAGAAAGCACATACTCTGTCATCATGTCCGTATGAGAGGACCATGGAACTGTCAAGTCCGGCGCTGCGGGCCTTTCCTGCAGGTACGACCTCTATCTCTGCAGAGAGGAAATCCTCCTCTTCAATACCGTATTCTTTCTTTAGGATCGCGAGGATGTTTTTCTTTACGAGGTCTTTCTTGTCATCCTTGGCTGACTTAAGGGGCATATTGCCGATGATTATATCAAGGGCCTCACCCTCTACTACCTTTGCACCCTTTTTCTCCATCTGCTCCTGAGCAAGATGTATAAGTAAGTCAGAGATAAAGAATACAGGATCATCCTCGTCCTCACCTATATTGATGATTACACTTGTGCCGTCTTTTTTAACCACTACACCATGGAGGGCAAGGGGAAGTGTTACCCACTGATACTTCTTGATGCCACCGTAGTAATGGGTATCAAGATACGCAAACGGGCCGTCCTCGTAGAGAGGATTACTCTTAATATCAAGTCTCGGCGAATCAATATGGGCACCGAGGATGTTCATACCGTTTTCGATCTTCTCGCTGCCTATCTCAAACATGACGATGGTCTTGTTCATGTTGCAGAAGTAAACCTTATCGCCTTTCTTAATTGAACCTTTCCCTATCTTGCCGGGTACGAGTTCCCTGTATCCTGCCTTTTCAATTTTGTCAATTATATAATCGACACATTCTCTCTCTGTCTTTCCGTTATTAAGGAAGTCCATGTATTCCTCTGCATAAGCCATGACAGATTTCATAGTTTTAGCATCATACTTTTCCCAAGCGAATTTGTTTTCCATAGAATTAAACTCCTTTTCAGATTTTTAAGTTAACTGTCACTAATTATATATCAAAATAAAGAAAGGTGTAATCCGAATTACGAATTACACCTTTGGATCATTAACCTCTGAGCTCTATCTGGAGATTGAATTTAAGATTTCCGAGTATCTTCTTTACATATTTATCAACAGCACCTTCCTCAAATCCGTTCTCACCGGCTGCAAATGTGATCTTAAATGCCATACTCTTTTTATCTTCAGGTATCTGGGAACCTTCATATACATCAAAGAGAGTGATATCTGTGATAGCCTTACAAGCTTTCTTTATCACTTCCTCTACCTGGCCGCATGTGATGTCTTTATCCATTACGAGGGCAAGGTCTCTCGTCTCATCTGAGAACTTTGATACAGGCTTAAATGAAGGAGTATTTGAGTAATATTTTGTGAGAAGCTTAAGATCAAGTTCTGAAATAAATGCAGCTGTTCTTAAATCATATTTCTCCGCAACTTCATAAGCAACCTTTCCAAGGTATCCGACTGTCTCGCCGTCGCACTTAACGCTTGCTGTCTGATAAGGGTGAAGGAATGACTTTTTGTCTGCCTCATAGACAAAATCAACATGAAGCGTCTCAGCTACCTTGTCGACCATGCCCTTAAGTGAGTAGAAATCTTCATCATCACCAAATGCAGCTATGCAGAGTGTCTCTCTCTCATCAGGATATTCTGTAAGAGGCAGGGCTTTAGCAATAAACCTGTTTCCTACTTCAAATAATCTGCCTGATAAATTGCCTTTCTTATGATTACGGCTGATTGCTGCAAGCATTGAGGGTACAAGAGTTGTCCTCATGAGCGAAAGGTCCTCATTTATCGGATTAAGGATCCTGATGGCATTTCTCTCCTGTGCATCAGCAGGTAAATTGATCATATCAAAATCAGAAGGTGAAAAGAATGAGTAATGGATACACTCAAAAGCTCCTGTTTCGCAGAGTGCCTTCTTTAACTTAAGCTCTTTCTTTTGCTTATTGTTAAGACCGCCCATTGTCACCTTTGAATCCGGCATGAATGTAGGTATCACATGATCGTAACCGTACATTCTGATCACCTCTTCTGCCACATCGGGATATGACTCCATATCTTCCCTGTATGCAGGAATATTGATGGTAAGTTCATCACCGTTAAGTACAGGTGCAAAATCAAGATTCTTCATGATACGCAAAATATCATCTGTGGGAACCTCAATACCGAGTACGTCATTAACCTTTTTGACAGATACTTTCATCTCTCTCGGTTCAGTACTGTTACCAGTATTTACGTCAACATGTGTAGATGAAACCTTACCGCAGTTAAGCTCTTCTATCAGATGAAGTGCTCTCTTCATTGCAAGTACAGTAGAGTATTCATCAACGCCCTTTGAATACTTCGCAGATGCGTCAGTACTCTTGCCAAGGGCCCTTGCAGTCTTTCTGATATTGTCACGGGCAAATTTTGCAGACTCAAATATTACGGCATTTGTCGTATCTCTGATCTCGGAATTTAATCCACCCATCACACCGGCAAGCGCTACAGGTTTTACACCGTCACAGATGACGAGGTTGTTCTCATTAAGCTCATACTCAAGTTCATCAAGAGTGACAATTTTTTCTTTATCATTAGCTCTTCTTACATTGATGGCATTACCCTCAATGTAATCATTATCAAATGCATGCATGGGCTGACCGATTTCATGCATTACATAATTTGTAATATCAACGATATTTGAAATAGGCTGCTGTCCGATAAGAGCCAGTCTCCTCTTCATCCAAAGGGGTGACTCCTCAATCTTTACATCATATACATAATGACCGATATACCTCGGGCAGATATCAGGTGCCGATACTGTTACATTAAATCCTTCTTTCTTAACATCAGTCTCTGTATAATCTGTTGCAGGCATCTTTAACGGTTTATTAAGTACAGCTGCTATCTCCCTGGCGATACCGAGCATACACTGGCAGTCGGGACGGTTTGCAGTGATCGAAATGTCAAAAATATAATCGTCAA
Organism: uncultured Lachnospiraceae bacterium; assembly: GCA_902793845.1. GTDB lineage: Bacteria > Bacillota > Clostridia > Lachnospirales > Lachnospiraceae > NK4A136. The sequence continues at coordinate 17,286 of CADBFE010000072.1, forward strand.
GGCCAAGAAGAGGCTTTACATCTTCGCCGGGTGTCATATCATCAGGCAGAACCAGGAGTCCGTTGTACTCGGCTCCGGGGTACATACCCTCGCTCACTCCAAGCTCTGTACCTGAGCAGAGCATACCCTCCGAATCAACTCCGCGGAGTTTGCCCTTTTTAATAGTCATGACGCCTTCTACAGTCTTGTGGTCCTTGGCTGTCATCAGTACACTTGCACCCACAAGTGCTACAGGGAACTTCTTGCCTGCTACGACATTATCGGCGCCGCAGCAAATCTGGAATGAACCTTTATCGCCACAGTCCACCTGACATATATGGAGATGGGTATCGGGGATAGGCTCACACTCCTTTACGAGTCCGCATACTACATTGCTGATATCCTTGCCGACCTCAATGAGTTCCTCTACTTCAAAACCGCAGTCAAAGAGTTTCTTTTCAAGTTCCTGTGCTGTTACATCTATATCAACATATTCTTTTAACCAACTGAGCGGTGCTAACATTTCTTTCGCCCTCCTTAATTATCATCAATCTGATCGAGTACGCGTAAATCAGACTCGAAGAGAAGTTTTATATTATTGATACCGTACTTGAGCATTGCTGTACGCTCAATACCGATACCTACCGATACCGAATGCAAGTCCCGAATATTTGTCGGGATCGATATCGCAGTTTTCAAGGACCTTGCGGTTTACGATACCTGCTCCGAGGATCTCTATCCAGCCTGTACCCTTGCAAAGCTTACAGCCCTTGCCGCCACATTCAAAGCAGCTGACATCAACTTCTACAGAAGGCTCTGTGAAAGGAAAATATGAAGGGCGAAGTCTTGTGGTCGTATTCTCTCCGTAAATCTTCTTAACAAATACATCGAGCATACCCTTAAGGTCGCAGAGTGTGATCTTCTCATCAACTACGAGACCTTCCATCTGGGTAAACATAGGTGAATGGGTTGCGTCATCATCAGATCTGAATACCTTACCGGGTGATAATATCTTGATAGGGGGCTTCTTGGCTTCCATTACATGGATCTGACCTGCAGATGTCTGGGTACGAAGCAAAAACTCCGGAGACAGATAAAATGTATCCTGCATATCTCTTGCCGGATGATCTGCGGGAGTATTAAGAGCAGTGAAGTTATAATAATCATTCTCTATCTCTGTACCTTCATATATCTCAAAGCCCATGCCAGCAAATACATCGATGAGCTGATTTCTCATCTGGGTGATGGGATGAAGATTACCTGTCTTTACCTTTTTTGAGGGCATTGTGACATCGATTTTTTCACTCTTATATCTAAGGTCAAGCTCAAGAGCCTTCATCTTCTCATCAAGCTCCGTAAATTTCTCAAGAGCCCAGTTTTTAAGTTCGTTTACATTTTTACCAAACTCTGCTCTCTCCTCCGGTGCTATTGTCTTCATCTGTTTCATCAGCTGGCCTATCTTACCAACCTTTGAATCGAGATACTGCTTCCTAAGTTCAAATGCATTGCTTCTTGATGTGGCATTTTTCTCAATGCCCTCAAGAATCTCCTGCTTAATGGCAGCAAGTTCTTCTAACATTTCTTTATCCTCCGTTAAATTAATTTCTTTTATTAATAAAAAATCCCGAACAGTATTACTGTCCGGGACGAATATTTAATCCGTGGTACCACCCTGATTCAACGTATTTATTACACAAAATACGAAGCACTTATTTATACTTAACGCGTATTACACGGGAAACCCTACTGCTGTTTCAGAC
>CADBFE010000073.1 GCA_902793845.1 uncultured Lachnospiraceae bacterium
ATGACCATCTCCCTGTCGCCGAGATTCACATATTCCTCATCACGTCCGTCCTTTTCATAATGATAATTAAACGGATGAAAGCATCCTGATATCTCCGGATGTTTTTCAAGGATATCTATCTGCTTTTGGAATTTGGTGTCTGTTGTATAGTAGTCATCCCCGTCGAGGAAATTGACATACTGCCCTTTCGTAAACCCCAGCAGGTATATTCTGTTATCTGTCTGACGTTCCAGGATTTTATATTTTCTCTCCTTTGTACCGGGAACAAGGAAATATCTGCAAACTTCAGGATATTTTTCACTGTATTCTTTTAATATGTCTGTAGTTTTGTCTGTGGAGTTGTCATCTCCCATCAGTATCTCAAATTTAAAATCAGTTTTTTGTGAAAGCACAGATTCCAGTGTCTGCCTTACATATTTTTCCTGATTGTAAAAAATGATGATCACCGACAACAAAATATCATCACTGGTTTTCTCTGTCATATAATCAGCCTGTTTATAAATAACATTTCATAAAAACAACTTTTTTCTCTGTACCGTTGTCAGAAAAGCTTTCGGTACGCTCATCATAAATGAAACCGTTTTTTTCAAAAGCTCTTATGGAGGGAATATTTCCTTCGACTATTCTCGCTGTAAGAGTCTTTATTCCCATATCACCCCGTGCAATGTCCTTCATGAGTTTCAAAGCGACTGTACCATATCCTTTTCCGGTATACTCCTCTGAAATAAATACTCCATACTCCGCTGTATGCTTTTCATTATCAATATCGCGAAAATAGACGCTTCCTATTTCTGTATCATTATCCGAAAGACAGACAATAAACTGCCTTGCAATACCTGTTTTTATCTTTGTCTCAATCCAGTTATGGTGTATTTCTCTTGTAAGCGGTGTTTTGACAATAAATCTGTCCATTACAGACTTGCTGTTGCGCCACCCTATTATTTTATCGGTGTCTGCTTCTGTCATAAGCCTTAATCCAACACCGTTTTGTGAGATTATATATTTATTATCTGTCATTTTTTACCTCCGCGAAGCAAAATTACACATGTAATTTTGCTGAGTCGGGAAATTGGTGCGCACGCGAAGCGTCTTTCAAATCGCACCAATTTCTGGTTTGAAAGAAAAGCGCATCGGCGTTTTCTTTCAAACTTAATCCTTTGGGGCCATCATTGCTCTGTTATTCTGTAAACAGTATATTTTTCTTCAATTTCGTCAACAGGTATCAGCCTCATATTTGATGCATCCTCCAGAAAATAATTATTCTCTTTATAATCATCCCTGACGATCATATACAGTTCCCCCGGCAGATTATTAATCTTTTCCTTCATCAGCGGATGACCTGTTATCCATCCGCCAAGCAGCATATAGTTTTCAAATGAAGGATCATAATCCTTTATTGCATAAATACTGTGATTTACAACAGAATATACATCCAGGAGATAAAAACTGTCTTTGTTTTCTTTTATATACTCATACACCGGATCATCTGCAAAGATCCTGTCTGATTCCTCTTTGTAATCTGTCACAGAAGATCTCAATGAAAACAGCGTTGCCACGGCAAAAACCGTCATAATGATTCCGGAAAATACCTGTTTCAGTTTCTTTTTCTCTGATATTTTAAATATCATACCAAGTATTAAAGCTGCTTCCATAAGCAGAGAACTTACCAGGACTCTGTCGGGATAGCGCCCCATATATGCCAGGGCGATCCACAAAAACGACCTTACAGCAAGGACTGCAGGCAACGTCACAAGAAATCCCGGCCTCTTACATACCAGGGAAACAACGGCAAATACTATATATAAAGCCATCAGAAAATAATGATAATACCTCATGGTTTCATATTTAAGCATATAAAATATATATGTATAAACCGCATCCTTTATCCGGCGGATTACTGTATTTCCCTGATTATTATATTCGTTATAGCCCTTCAGTTTTTCAAGTATGCTCGCGGATTCCTTCATGTAATCTGTAGAGCTGTTTGTACTTAGGGCCATCGGCAATATCAAATCATATGCCCTATAAAGCAGTACGTCTTCCCCGGAAAGACCGTTTGCTTCATAATAATTTAAAGACTCCGTACCGGTTGTATCGATTACACCATAATCATATACACTAGTCCTTAATTCATTATATTCCTTATATTCTCTCCAGTTTTCCCCTGCCGGAAGGCATCTGTTTATTATGAATAATACTGCAAAAACCAAAACCGATATAAAAAGAATTTTACCGTATTTTTTTAAAAATTCTTTCCTGCCTGCAAATAAAAGATACAGCCCTGCCAGTCCCATAAAAGGAATGCTCATGAAAAACACATTTTCCCTGATGAGATAAGAGAGCATAAACATAACGGCTGCCGCGATCATGTCTCTCTTTTCTTTTGATATGATCATCATAAACAGACCGCAGAAAACTGCAGTCGCAGAGACAACCGTGTAATGAAGCATTATATAATTACCAAAGAACAGGCCGAGAAATACTAGGATCGCACATCCGGCATAAATACATTTTCTGCCCGGGGTGTCACCCATTCTCATCACTCGCATAAGTAGCAGAAGAAATGAACATATATATACAGCGGCAAAAAACAACCCAAGCCAGGCCACCGAAGGAGCTACCCTGTAAAATAAGGACAGCACAAAACCAAGTTCAGCACTTAAATAATATGTATACGGATATGGTCTTAAATATGTGCCCGATAGTATGCTCTGAATCATCACATCGTCATCCAGAACATAAATCGACGGAAAAAATAAGGATATTACCGTAAAAAAAATCAATGTAAATGCAATTCCGATTACAAACGTTCCGTTGCTTTTACTTTTTTCCATAGAATTCTCTGACTTTATCGATAATATATTCATTCTGTTCTTTTGTCAGTCCGTAATAAAGAGGGAGCCTTGTCAGTCTCTCACTTTCTTTTGTCGTGTATTTGTCTTCTCCCCTGAACTCTCCGTACTTCATTCCCGCAGGTGCTGTATGGAGAGGAATATAATGAAATACCGATAATATATCGTTTTCTTTTAAGAATGCAATCAGCTTTGTTCTCTCATCAAAGTCTTTCGCTTTTATATAAAACATGTGGGCATTGTGCACACATCCTTCCGGAACTGTAGGAAGTTCGAGGATTCCCTCACTCTGAAGATCTTTCAGACCCTCATAATATGTATTCCATATATTTAATCTGTAGCTGTTTATCTCATCTGCCATCTCAAGCTGTGCGTAGAGATATGCCGCATTCATATCGCTCGGCAGATATGATGAGCCGTAATCAACCCATCTGTATTTATCCACCTGTCCTCTGAAAAACTTGCTTCTGTCTGTTCCTTTTTCTCTGATTATCTCAGCCTGTTCGACATACCTGTCTCCTTTAAGTAGCAGGGCTCCTCCTTCTCCCATACTGTAGTTCTTTGTTTCATGGAAACTGTAGCATCCGAAATCACCGATACTGCCAAGAGCTTTTCCCTTGTACGTAGACATGATACCCTGGGCAGCATCCTCTATGACAAGGAGATTATGTCTCTTTGCAATGTCTGTTATTGTATCCATTTCACATGACACGCCGGCATAGTGAACAGGTACGATTGCCTTAGTCCTGTCTGTGATCGCATTCTCTATCTTTGTCTCGTCTATGTTCATCGTATCAGGACGTATATCCACAAATACAGCCTTTGCACCCCTTAGTACAAACGCGTCGGCTGTTGATACAAATGTATACGAAGGCATGATGACTTCATCGCCTTCCTTAATCCCTGCAAGGAGTGCAGCCATCTCTGTTGCATGTGTACATGATGTAGTCAGAAGTGCCTTTGTCACACCGGTTCTTTTTTCAAGCCACTCGTTACATTTTTTTGTATACTTTCCGTCTCCGCATATCTTCTGATTATCGACACACTCTTTGATGTATTCCATTTCTTTTCCCGTAAAAGGCGGGACATTAAAATTAATCATTTAATCAACCTCTTTTTTATTTTTAAATACAAACAGTTTACTGAAAACATAATTAAGCACAATGACTACGAAACTGACTATTACTTTTGCAATAATATCATTCATCTTTACAATATCCACAAAGATAAACATCATCCCCTCATCTATCAGAAATGTGGTAACTCTCGATCCTATAAATGAAAAGAATTCCTTTATAACTGCATTCTTTTCTGTTGCCTCACTCTTAAATACAAATGTGCGGTTTGTAACATAAGCGAACAGGACAGCAATAATCCAGGAAATCAAATTTGAAATAAGTGCTATCGTCGTATCTTCCCCGGGAAAGAGATGGCTGATAAATGCATCTCTTGCAACAAGGTAAGCCACCCAGCTTACTACCGTTGCCAGAAATCCGAAAACGAGATAATCAAACACCTCCTGCTTTGAATGATAAATCTTCATTCCAAAATCCCAGAGTTTAATTATCAGAGAGAAAAGTAAACTTCTTATAAAATCAACAAATATTCCAATAAAGAATATTGATAAAATCACTGCAACAAAGTGTACCGGTCTGAACAGACCGTATTTATCCCCGACCTTAAGCCACTCTGGCCATCTTGAAAATAAAAGGTTATGTACATGGAGAAGATATACTCCAAATGTAAACGGCGCAATCTTTACCACAAACGATGACAATAATCCTTCTTTCGCTTTAATGTTTCCAAAAAACATAAATAATCCTATTGATGCACCGAAAACAAAAAATGAATTATAATGAACAGCTGTCTCTGAAAAGTATTCATATTTGCCTTTATCGGCAACTATTACACTTGTACCATATTTAAATAACCATATTCCTGCAACAGACATGACATACAATAACAATGCACTCCACTTACCCTTTATTGCCGGGCATCCGTATAATCTGATATAGGACGCAGTCACAAAGAGGAATATAAACCACAAAATACCGTATCCCTTATCATCAAATACAAGTTCAAACGGTACGACGGTTTTTGAAACACATGTGAAAAAAAACATCAAAAGCCACAGAATCCCATGCTGCTTCTTATCAAGTGACCTGATGCCTTTTGCGAGAAAAGGTGAAACAATATAGAAAATCAGATATGTGGTAGCAAACCAGTAATGCCCCATGGTAATAGGGCAAAAATAGAATAACAGTTCATGGAGATTTAAAAAATCCTTATAATCCACTACTCCGGTGACAGCAAGTACCAGAAGGACAAGTATGCTGTAAAACAGTACCTGCCCCCAGAGTCTGATAACCTTTTCTATTTTAAAGTTGCTTTCTGTCAGGAAATAACCGCTTATGAGTACATAAACATTGACGCAACAAAGACATGCTGCCTCCAGAAACCAGAATACTCCTTCCGATGCAGATGCTCCAACAAGTGACTCCCGTAAAAGGCCTCCTTTCACGAGATAATGGAGCGTGATAACCATAAGCATCGACACTACGCGAAGTATTTCATATGAGATATTTTTATCTTTTTTTGAAGATATCATCAAATCGCTCATTTCAGGGATTATAATACCATAATCACCGCTCTTTTTCTATCTTGCCACCCTCAACCCTGAAGACCATATCGCATTTCTCAATAGTCTGTAATCTGTGGGCGATAATGATCAGCGTCTTCTTGCCATGGAGCCTGTTAATAGACTCCATAATAGCCGCCTCGGTATCGTTATCCAGAGCAGACGTGGCCTCGTCAAGGATCAAAACCTCAGGGTCATTGTAGAGGGCTCTTGCAATACCTATTCTCTGTCTCTGACCGCCGGACAGTCTGATACCTCTCTCTCCTATGGCAGTATTAACGCCATCCGGCAGAGTCTTTACAAATTCATCAAGCTGGGCTTCTTCAAGAGCATGACGAAGCTTATCTTCGTCTATTTTATCTTCATCCACACCAAATGCCACGTTCTTCCTGATATCAGCATCGAGCAGGAATATCTGCTGTGGAATGTATCCTACATTTGCCAGCCACTGTCTGTAATGGTCTGCCGTATCAGTCTCATCCGCAAGGACCTTTCCGCTCTGGAGTTTTAAAAGCCCCAGGAGTATATCGATAATAGTCGTCTTTCCTGCTCCGCTCGTTCCCACTATACCGACTGATTTTCCTATGGGAAATACTACATTTGCATGATCAAATATCAGTTTGTCGGAACCGGGATAATGATATGTGATATCCCTGAGCTCAACCTTTTTTGTTACGGGGAGCTTATTATCCTCAACAGTTGCATACGAGATATCCGTATTCGCATCGCTCGTCTCCTCAACGAGATTGTCGCTTACATTAAAGAAAAACGGCTCATTAAATGCCATGCTGGTCATCTGATTGTTGATCCTGCTGGCAGCCGGAAGCAGTCTCATGGCTGCAACACCAAATGCTGATAAGAGAGATATCATGCCTGAAACATCCTCTCCTGCAATTATCAGGACCATAATATATCCGAGCAGACCTGAGATAGCTACTGTCTCGATAAGGAGCTTCGGAGTATTGTTAAAAATATTAAGGCGCTCCATGGCCCTGACATATCCCTCTCCGACTTTACAGTACTGGCCTATAAAATACTGCTCTTTACCGGCCACTTTGATATCTTTAATCCCCTGTACTGTCTGGGATATCCACGAAAACATCGCTGCGCCGTAATCCTGATTCTCCCTGCCGGTCCTGTTCATGATCGGTTTGATTATCTTTTTAATGATTATCAGGGATAGGAGGACAAGGGTTCCGACTATGATCGTCATGATGACATCAAGGGTTGCCAGGTATACAACGAGGAACAGGGCAACTATGACTTCCGAAGCAATCTGTAGCACAGAAAGTATCAGCGCATACATATTGCTTACATCCGCGGTAATACTCCTCTGGATAACAGATGTCTCAGCATTCAGATAATACTCATAATCTCTTCTGACATAACTCTTCATGAGTTTTGTGGCTGTGGTGAACTGATTCTGGAATGTAAATCGATACAGACCTTTCTGAAGCACAAACTGAAAACCGTTTTTAATGACATAAAGCATGATACATCCGAATATGGCAAGTACGGAAAAAGTAACTGTACTGTCTATATTCAGAAGATCACATATCATCCTGTATGTATCCCCGCTCTCGAGCTTTTTGGGATCTACTATGAGTGCCACAACCTGCATTACCATAAATACAGCTGCCGTTTCAAGAAAAGCTGCTACCACCATCATGATAAACAGTCCAAACATCGCCCTTTTCTGGGCGGCATCCATGAGTATGTTTATTTTCTTTAAAATCTTAACCATAACTGTTTTTTAATCTTCCTTTTTATTTAAAGACATGTTTTTCCGGTGCTTCATATCTGTCCCAGAATGACGGACCGAGATTTATTTTTTCTTTAACAAATTTAAGGGTATACATTGCCATATTTACTATGGCAATTGATTTTTCAAAAGTAATGACATCCATGTGATTCATCACTTCCATGGGAAACTTACCGTTTATAACTATACAGCCGGGATATACCTTCCTGTAATCTATTGTATCCCTCGGGTGGGGCTTTATGACAACTCTCATCCCGTTGCAATACTCCGAAATAATATCACCGACTATCCTTGTCTGGGTCTCCTCATCAAAGTGATACGGTTCTGTAAGTATCAGAACACATTTTTCTCCCTTTGCTGCTGACAGCTCTTCAATGAGTTTATCAGCCCCCGGAATGAATGCTTTCACAAGCATCTGCTTTTCCTCTTTTGAGAGCCGGTCTTCTAGCTCGCTTCTTGGCACCACTTTATACTTAGGGCAGTCATATTCAAGTTTTGTCCTGTCATTTATCTCCATATCCATACAATAGCGACCATAACCGTTCTGTATAAATATAAGATTCATTGAGGATAAAAATGCTTTCAGTTTAAAATGACCCCTGTTCGAAAAATGCGCATCATCCAGATTTTCCAGACAGTTAAGTCCGTCCTCAAGAGCATGATAGTTTATATGTTTAGCATTCAGATAAAATCCTATCGGATCAGAATCACAATAGACATACACATTATCATACTTTGCAAAATCGACGGTCATATATTTTTCTTCAAGCTTTGCCAGCTTCTTTGTATATATTATCCTGTTGATAGTATGGATCAGTATATTACCGTGATTTTCTTTATATTTCATAAGTCCCGGAAAATCAGAATCCCTTTTTTCCGGCAACATGTATATCTTTTCAAAGAGCTTCACGCTTTCAAGTCTTTTCTCAAGTTCTGTGAAATCCGATGACATTGTAGATAAAGCAATATGTGCCCTGCCTCTTGCCTCCTCCGGCAAAGCAAACTCTTTTAACATTGAAATATATACATGATAAAACGTATGACATACATAAATCCTGCTGCCCGTTTTCTCCTTACGGCCCGTATACTCATATCCTTTACGGGGAGAAATATCAGGTGCATAACTAAGGGGTCCCTCACCCCATACTTTTATCTGACCCTTTAAAATATTTTCACAGAATATTATCAGGCGGTCTGCTGCCGTAGCCGGATTCCATAGTGTCCATACAGTATTGTATGCATTTTTGCCGAGCCTGGTTCTGAGTCCTTCATCTTCGCACAGACGAAGTACATTATCCCTGAATCCCTTATAATCACCGTTTCTGTAAACCAGTCCGTTATAATCACGCTCAATCAGTGTGGGAACGGCCCCTATACCTGCACAGGCCACTATTGCACATCCGCTGTTCATGGACTCGTTTAATACTGCTCCCCAGCCTTCCCTGTAATCGCTTGTAAACAGAAATATATCTGCCTTGTCCATACAGTCTCTGACTTCGGACGGATTTAAAAAACCATGAAATGTGACATAATCTTCAAGAGTATATTTTGCAGAGTATTTTTTCAGTGATTCCTCAAGGTCTCCGGCGCCAACCATGTCAAGATGAAATGATACGCCCCTGTCCCTTAAATCTCTTGCTATTTTAAGGGCATACTCCGGATGTTTCAGTGTCAGAAACCTTCCTGACCATAACAGATTTATCTGTCTTTTCCCATTTTGATCTGTAACATTCTTTTCGGAAAACAGCCTGCTTAAATCTTTTTCTTTTATTTCCGGAAAATAACCCCAGGTAAACTTTTTATTTGGGTAAGCCTTTACAATATTAAAATCAGAAGCAACATACGCTCCGTCACAAAGAAGATATACTTCCTTTTCTCTGTACTGTGTATGATCTTCCCATTTCCTCTTTCGTCCCCTCGGCGATATGGATTTCCACTGTCCTTCACGGTACAGTCTCTCGCTTGAGCGTATGACGATCCTGCCGGCATTCAGTCTGGGTTTTATATAGCTTTCATCCTCAACACCACCAAAGATGACAATATCTGCATCCATAATCAGATTACGGCATTTTTCCTCATCTTTGTAAAACAGCTTCAGATACGGGATGTCTTTTACTTCACTCATCCATCCCATCCTGACTCTGTCCTCTTCCATCTCCATGGTCTGAATAAATGCAAAATCCCCTGAAAGCCTCTCATAAAGATTATTTGCGAGAGGTATCTGATGATGATTTATGTAATTTGAGACTATTACGAGTTTCATTAAATATTAGATAATCTTCTTTCCCGGCAGTATTGTTTCAGCCTTTGACAGTGGTCCGTTTGTATATTCAGGCAAAATGGCATCATATCCGTTTCCTGCCACCTGATCTATAATCCGTTTAAATCTGGCTGCTGCCTCATTTGGACTCCAGACTTCCGATATGGTTTTGTGAGCCTGCTGACCGAGACTCTGTCTTAAATATATGTCATCTGTCAGTTCTTCCATAATTGCTGCAAGGCTCTTAATGTCTCCCGGTTTATATATCCTGCCGTTCTTTTTATCCTCTATCAGATAATATGCAGATCCGGCGCCGGCACTCGCTATGACAGCACACCCCGAATCCATGGCTTCATTTACCACGGCACCCCAGCCTTCATTGTAATCGCTTGTCATCAGATATATATCACTCTGTTCCATAAGCTGCCTTACCTCTGATGCCGGCATAAAATCCATCATTGTTACATGATCCTTAAGACCGTTTTCTTTTATATAAGATGCCAGCAGAGCACGGTCATCACCGTTTCCGACAACAGTCATATGGACATTTTTCTTATGCTTTATCAGGGTTTTAAATGCTTTGACTCCGTCAAGCACATGCTTCCAGTCAAGCATCCTGCCTGTCCAGAGTATTCTGACCGGTTCTCCCTGTCTGCTCTTAAGGTCTCTTAATTCATACCAGTCCTTATTATTAAGTGATGTAAAATAACCCCACTTGAGCCTCTTGTTTTTATGACCGCCAAACATGTCAAAGTCAGCCGGTACATATGCTCCGCAGCAAAGGAGATAACATGGTGTATTATTGTATTTTGTATATTCTTTCAGTTTTCTGATATACCCTTTTGGTGCAAGGGCATGAATCCTCCCTTTTTTATACAGCCTCTCCATACACCTGAAGGACATTTTCCCTGCTTCAAGCCTCTGCCTGATATAGAGAAAGTGGACCCCTCCGAACATCACAATATCACTGTCGACAACTACTTTGTCATCATCAGGACTCACGTACTTTCTGACATAGGACAACTCACTGTAGTCAGTATCCCATCCCATGTTTTTTCGCTCTTCCTCAAAGTTTTCAGTCTCAAGAAAAAGAAAATCATCTCCAAACAGTTCATACATTGCCTGAGCAAAAGGATACTGATGCTGCGTCATGTAATTAAAAACAAATGTTACTTTCATAGAGTATTCCTTATTTACGTCGCAATCTGTCTGTATATTTTTAAAGCGTCCGTATAATTCTGCAGTCTGTCATGAGTTTCATTTGCACGCTTTACTGCTTTTTCCGATAATGACATACAT
>CADBFE010000074.1 GCA_902793845.1 uncultured Lachnospiraceae bacterium
CAGTTAGGACACTGTTCCAAAGTGTCATTAAACATCGAATCGCAATATTCGCACTGAATCTTCATTTTCTATCCCCTGTTAAATAAATTATTTACCTGTCAGATAAGTCTCAATATCTGCAATTTCTTCGTCTGTCAGGCCACCTTTTTTAAGATAACTCTCTGCGCCGGCCTTTAGGTCGAGACTATATACATCTGTGCCTTTTTCCGCATCACACATGCAGTAAAAGAAATCATATACATTACCGAGTATTGCCTCGTATTTTTCAGGACTTGTTTCCTCTGTAACACCGTAATAATTATCATAAGTGATCATATAATCATCGATGATCTCCTGGGCGGATGCATCTGAAAGAGCCAGCATCAGAGCGCATACAAAGCCTGTTCTGTCCTTACCTTCAAGGCAGTGCACAAGCATGGCTCCGTCCATCTTAGATGCTTCATACAGCCCGTTTGCAACCTTGCCGGCAAATTCATCGGATCTGTAATTGGCATCCATGGCAAGGAGCAGTACGCCGCCGTTGTCATATAAGTCATTATAATAATCGGACATGAAATCTTCTGATGAAGTATAATTATCATATTTTTCTTCATTATCCGCAAGATTAAGTACAACTTTTATATCATATTCCTCGGCCAGATCATTGGCGTAAGAAGCTCTGTTATGGGTATTGTCACAGGGAGATGCTGACCTGTAAAACATTCCTTCCCTGATATTGCCGCCTTTTATTTCCCTGAAGTTTGCAAATACGATGTCTGAGTCAAAATCATTTCTGTCATTAGAATATTTTAGATCAAAGAGTTCCTGGTTAGCCAGGTATTTGCCTTTCTGATTCATGGTGATGCAGACCTTGGAATCATCATTAAGTTCAAATTCTTCCCAGGTAGAATTACCGTAATTTCTTGCAATGACTACATGGGGATATCCTGGATAGCCGCATGCAAGCAGTTCGCCTACCGGTACATAGTATCCTGAATAATAAGGCACATCCGTATAGGTCTTACCATTATCAAATGCTATATCGATACTGTCGCCAAATGCAAATCCAAGTTCGTTAAATTCATCTATGGTCATGTCTATATATGTATTTTTAAATTCATCATTATAGATTACACCGATCTGACCGGTCGTTATTACATCAGGCATTGCGACAGGTTGATTCTCTGTATCTGCAGTGCTTCCGGCATCCTGTAACTCTACTGCAGTCTGCGCCTCCTGATTATCCCCATTAACCTGACCACAGCCGGTAAACATGCTGCACAAAACTATTCCTGTAAGTAATTTAATTAAAATCTTTGTTTTCATAACTTAACTGATTACTCCCTTTTATCATTTCTTAAACATTATAATATATGATTTATAAACTTTCATTATTTTACGGCTTTTCTGATTATCAGACCGGCCGATGTACATGGATAGCCGTTTATCAATAGTCTTGTATGAACAATCTTCTTGCCAAAAGGCGGCAGGTCCACAAAATTATCTATTACTTCTTTACCCACATGCCAGTCAAACGGATAGACGATATTACCTTCTTCCTCCAGTTCTTTAATAACTTTTTCAAGATCTTTTTTTCTGAATAAGCAAAGGTCCCGGGCTTCAAGTGTTTTATCATTAGAATAAAGATTAAACTCTGTTGTATGGACTGCTATCCCTCCCGGTTTTAGAGTTTTCATACTGTTTTTAATAAATTCCAGTCCTTTTTCAATATTGCCAAGATGTTCGAGAGCACATGCTGACCAGCAAAAATCATAATCCCTTAAATCATCAGGAATATTATTCATATCTACTTCTCTGTATTTAACCTGTTCGAGAAACTGTTCTTTTGTGCATAAATGTTTACTGTTAAGTTCAAGAAAACTTGATTCTACATGCATGGAACCTTCTACCCAACCTTTTTCCTCTGCAATTTGTAAATCAAGGTCAGTAGCTGTTATCTCGCATCCCATAGATGCAAACAGATCAGGGAGACATTCCTTTCCTACACCAAAAACCAGTCCCTTTTTACCGGGGACCAGCATTCCGTTTTCATACAGACTCTGACATATATATACCAGTTCCCATATCTTCCTGTGATATATGGTCTTTTCTTTCATGGCTTTAGTCCAGTACTGCACAAAAGGAGCATCAAAAAAGCTTCTGTTGCATATCATGGACGTCAGATTTAAAGGCCTGTCAAAATCAAGGACTTCATGATCTTTGTCCCAGTTTTTAATAATACCGTGGAATATATATGAAGCTCTGTATCTGAATTTTGAAGTTAATCTTCTTAAAACTTCGGAAAACAGTTCTCCGGGTTTATAACCTTTTATATTATTCATGCTGAAAAACACCTTAAATTTATAATATTTAAATTTATATTTTTCTTTTTTATTATAACATAACAAAAAATGCAGATACCTTTTGAATATCTGCATTTTAATATTATCACATTAATGATTATTTAACTTAAGCTGGGGCTCGTCTTTTTTCTTGTCACCTTTTACATCTTCATCAAGACTTATATTGCTTTCTTTCTTGAGGCTACTTGTATGTATAGACAGCCTGTCTGTCTTTTTGGTCTTTATACCATCCTCAGCCTGCTGTTCATCAGCCAGATCCTTAATACTGATGCGGGTTCTGTCTACAGGAGCAGGTGCTCCGACGCCCGGCATATTTTTAAGAGAATTAAGTGATACCTGATCTTCCTCCGCGCGCTTTTGGTTTGCAAGTTTGATATAGTTGCCAAATAGCGGATGATCTGTATATGCCATGAGGAGAAATGCACACTTACGGCGTACTTCACTGTTAGGATGTTTAGCCTTTTTGAGACCTGTATGATCCAGGTACTTTCTTGATTCCTCGCCGAGTTCGTCCTTATACTCAGCATATTTAGCGGGATCATTTTCTCCAAGTAAAAGATCAAGCTTTCCGAGCATTCTGTTGTACTCAGGCGTATTTGTATGACCGGCGTATGCGCGTACGACTCTGTCGAGATTTGCCTTTATAGTCATGAGCTTTTCTTTCTCGGCAGTCATGGTCTCTTCATCCGGCAACTCTTTCTGAGGAGCTTCGATTACTTCAAATTCATCGAGGTCATTATCGCCGGCCTCAATGATGTCTTCTTCGATAATATTATCGTTTTCAATGATATTTGCATCTGTTTTTATTTCATTATTTTCAAAGATCTGCTCATTCTTTTCGTTCTTCTCATTATTATCGATAATCTGTTCATTCTTCTCATTATTTTCGATAATGATTTCTTTGTTATCGTTGTTTACGATGACATCCTTCTGCTGCTCATTGATGATGTTATTATCTTTTACATCCTCTTTTACTTCTTCCTTTGCTTCCTCTTTCCGAGGCGCAGGCATCTTGTCAGCGTACATGGCAGCCTTTTCAGGATTAAACTTAGCCCAGATGGCCAGCATATCAGGGTCTTCGCCGTTTACTGATGCGATATATGTTCCAAGTTTTTCATCGAGTTCTTTAAATTTCTCAAAGAAATCATCCTTAAACTTGCAATTGTTATCATAGAATGAATAATTATACTGTATTCTGCCTTCGAGGACATCAGTCTTTTGTGCGAATGCTTTTATAGCCGAAAGAGCATCTTTGTACTCATCTGATGCATTTTCGGGGAGACCCTCGAGTTTTTCATCTGCCTTTCGTCCCCATGCCTCGAGGTCTGCGTTTTTAAGGGCTTTTACTCTTTTCTCCAAAGGCAGGGCTATGGTGTAAAATCTAGTCTCGGCGATATTCTCGGCCATTTTTTTAAGGTCATTTTTATCGCCTTTTTCCTGTTCTCCTTCTGAGAGGAGATTATAAGCCCTGTTCATCATATCGATAGTCAGTTTTCCGGGGTCCGGAGAATCGTTTAATTTTACTCCGGGGTTATCGATATGTTCACCCTTTTCAAATGCGTCTAAAAGCTTATTGTACTCTTCTTTATTTTCAACTCTGTTTTTCCGGCTGATGATATATCTGTAAACACTGTTTGCCGGAGATTTGCTGTACCAGCCAAGTGACGACATTCTTTTGGGGAAATCCCAGTCTCTGTCTTTCTCTGCCTGATATTCATTATATTTTAAGGCTGCCTGATACGATTTTTCCTGCTCTGCTGATCTGTTTTCGGCAGGGATGGCCATAATGCGTTCTGAATATGCTTTTAATCTGCCCTGGAGCCCATTCTTTGACTTATAGAGACCATCTCGCATTTTTTCCAGTGTTTCATCAATGGAACCGTCTTTATTAAAGCAGGCAGCATATGAAGCGATAAGGAAGTTCCTGATATTAGGATTTTCTTCAGTTAAATCATTTTCATACTTGCTTCTGTTTGTCTCCAGACTCTCTAACTTTTTCTTAGACACACCGTATTTAATAGCCTTACTTGTTTCCTCAGACAGTGTCTGATTAGAGGGGCCTTTTGAAATGGTATTCAGGATTTTTTCTCTGTCCAGGTAATGATTCTTCTCAGAAAGCTTCTGGTTTACAATTGCTGATATTACTTCCTGCTGTACTTTATTTGACCCGTTAGAGTCTTTTAATTCCTTGATACGGTAATCGACAAGGGCATTTAAAAATGCGCCGTCTTCTGCTTCATTCCAGCCGTTTTCATATGCCTTCTTAAGGAATGTTTCTTTTGTATATTCCTTATCATTTACAAATATCAGATATGTTCTGTCGAGACTTGCTCTCTTTTCGGCTCTTCTTTGAATATTGCCGATTCTGACATTTTCCCTGTTCTGATAATACTCGTTGTTTTGCTTCATTGAATTATTATCGGCATCTTCAGCACTCTTTATTGAGTATTCTTCACGGGATTTTACTTCTTCATCGGTAGGGAGTTTTACATTTACGAGATCGCCGTTTGATACAGGGAACGACTTGTCCGTTCTGTAAATTGTACCGTCATTACGGTATACCAGAGGGCGATAGTCTACTCTGAAATCATCTTTTGCCATATAGTAAAGGATCGTTGCCTTCTCTATCTGGTCGATCTGCTCATTTGAAAGGCCCACAGTAAATCCTGAAGCTTCATCGCTTATACGCATAAGTACATCGCGGCCATTTCCGTCCTTTGAGTAAGCTCTGAAATTATATGAAAATTTGCCTGAATTATTTACAAAATACTTATCCTTGAAAAGTTTGTCCTGAGACTTTAAAAGGTCACTAAAGAGAGTGTCGAAAGATTCAGCAGTCTCTTTCAGGAGTTCTTTATCCATCAATATTGTATTGAGGAATACTCTTAACGGGAGATCTGTATACTTCTTATCAGCAATACTGAAATTTTTCACCTTTTCCCCGCAGTCACTCATGGATTCTCCGAGGTCATAAATCTCTTTTCGGTATGAATCGGCAATCTCAGCGTTTTTAGCCCTGTGGGAACGGATATCCTCTCTTTCATTCAGAATTATCTGTTTTTCGGCGTTGTCGCATTTTCTCTCGAAATCATCGATTTCTTCTTCCCATTTAAGCTCTGCTTCTCCTTTATAATATTCATTAAAGACAGTTTCTTTTCTGAATGTAACTGAAGCCGGGATATTTTCTCTTATCTGGCGTTTCATCTTATCAGCGATAAAGGGCTCTGTCTCCTTTACCTTAGAGAATGCATTATCATTAAGGGTCTCGATATCATAAACATGGAATTCATCATGTACCTTGTTATAATCAATACTATCCAGACCGTCGAGAACCTTATCCATATATTTGTTAATGTAACTATTACCGACTTTAAATGTCTCTGTTACATTTTTTCCGCCTATTAATGGAGCGATGTCGCTTTCGAGCATGACTTTATACATCATACGCTTTGTTGAGGGTATTTCCATATTTGTGGCGTTTGAAACCATATAAATATAGCTTCCCAGAGTGTCGCAGACCTTCGCAAGGTTATTCTGGGAAATATGCTTGTCAAAAGCATTATTAAATTCTTTACTTTCCTTAAGGCTTGAAGGTACTGTGCCGGGATACATCTGAGCCAGATAACCCATGAAATATATATCGCTTGACTTAATCTCTGCAAGTTTTTCGGGATTTGATACTTCATCCGGTGTAGGATATTTTATATCTTTAATGTGAGCGTATGCTTTACCGTATATTTCTCCGTACCATGCTGTATGATTCTTGGCTTCATCTCCAAAAATCGGATGCTTTGCGATATCTTCCTTAAATTCATTAAACTTTTCGGCAGCTGATTCTACAGTCATATTTCTGACTTCCTCAGGTGTCATATCCTTTGCACCAAGACACCATGTCAGGAACATGTTTCTGGCTTCCTTATCACCTAATTCAAGGAGTCCGTAATTTGAACTGAAAAAATGAGTCAGGACGGTTTTCTCATCCTCCTTTGAACAAATATTGCTAAAAGGAGCAAATTTAAGAGGCTGGTGATCTTCAAATAACTTCGTCTCTCTTGCTTTTCTCTGACCACTAAGTTCAGGAATCTGTTTCTCTGCGTCTTTCCATCTTGGCATCGTTTTTTCCTCCAAAAAATCTTTTATACATTAATGCTGTTCTTAATTGATTTAATCACTTATCAATCTTTCTGTGACATAATAACAAAAAAAGTGTTGCAAAAGCGTTGCAACACTTTTAGATTTAATGCCAGTAAGGTTTCTGATCCTTATGACTGTAACCAATCATTTTTTCTCTAAACAGATTCAGTATCTCTTCGTATTTTGCCATGGATTTTCCTTTAAGCTTTCCGTCAGATCTGGCCTCATCCATCATTATTTCAAGTTCTTTCAGATTGTCCCTGGCATTGTCTTTGTAATTATTGGCCATATTCATCTTCAGTCTCTCGATAACTGCATCAAGTTCTTTTTCTGTTTTGCTTTTGAATATAACCATATTTTTACCTGCCTTTTATTTTATCCGAAAAGAATATTATAAATATCTTCCCATGTACCGTGAGCAAAATCATCCATATTTTTATTTTCTTTATTTATTAAATAATCAGTGACGATAAACAGCTGCATACCTGTTTTGAGGGCCGCTCCGTCCTCTGTGGCATCATTACCTATTACAAGGCAATCGCCGGGATTTAAACCTCTTAAATCGGCTATTTCATTAAAATACAGTGGATTAGGCTTACAGTAATGGGAGTTTTCATATGATGTGATATATTCAAACTCATCAGGCTTAAGTCCCGCCCATTCAAGCCTGGATTTCTGGGCGATCATCGGGAATAGCGGGTTTGATGCGATTATCATATGATATCCGCTCTCGCTGCATTTTTTTACAAATTCCGGTATAAGGGGATTTACGTCAAGAATATTTCTGACATTATTAAATTCATTTGCATAAAATTCATCAAATACAGGTTCATCATCGTATACTCTGCCCCCGAGAACATCAGCAAATTTAGCCCAGAAAGCCTCTTTATTGGTCCTTGATCCGTCATTTGTGACCATGGCCTTTGTGCCTGTCCAAATGGCGCTTACGAGGCTGTCTTTATCGTATCCGTGGGGTATGAGCTTTATTACAAGCTCTTTAAAATATGCATTTGTAAATATATCATTGTCCATTGAACATAAAGTACCGTCAATGTCAAAGAGAATGTATTTTATTTTGCTTTTATCAATTGTAACGCTCATATTTATTCTTTAATTTAAATGTCGTTTGATGATACCGAATAATTATCTTTATAAGGATTCTCGGGGTCAGTAGGATCCCATCCTCTGGCATCTTCGTCTGTAGTATCGATCTTGATCGTATCAGGTTTGCCAAGAGGTCCGGGAGACGCATAATCATCATAGATTATAGTTGTAAATCCGTTAGGACAGTTTTCGTAGAGCCATGTCTCGTCCTCGTAGCAGAGTCTGATACAACCGAGGCTGGCAGGGCTGCCGAGCTTGTTAAATTCATCATACTCAAGGTCATCTATACTCTTAGTGTAATAGCATACTGTATGGAACATGATGCCCTTATAAACGGTAATTGCATTTCTGCCCCAGCTGCCGTCTACCATGAGGCACCAGTCATACCTGCCGCTTGTGGTAAATCTGCCTGTGGGAGTCTCGTGACCTTCCCGGCCTATACTGCATGCAAACGCCTTTACGGGTACTGTATAATTGCCATCTTCATCTTTTTCATATACAGTTACGCAGCAAAGTGCTCGATTGACCAGGACTATATACGGCTGACCGTTTATACCGGCTGCATCAAAACTATATGTACATCCATCCGGTTTGTAGTAGTAAGGCATATTTCTGACTACAACCGTCCTCTCTGCCACAACCATATCGCCGTTTAAGTTTACAGCAGCATAGAGGATTTTATATGTACCTGTCTTGTTTGGATTAAAGCTTCCGATATCATAGTTTATCGTCTGATCGGGGGCAAATTCTGCTGACAGGGATACTCCTGCCATGGGATCAAAAGATGTGCCTACAAAGAGGTTGACCTGGGTGAGACCCAGTATCTGATTGGACGCACTGCCTCCTGAAGTGGTGCCTGTCTGATATGCATTGCCTACAACGGTCACGATACATGATTTTTCCGATGTGTTGCCTGCAAAATCTGTGGCTGTATATGTGATCTCGTAATCACCTTCCACATTTATATCGAGGTCTTTGTAATCGACGGTGAGTACAGGATTTTCATCAAGGTTGTCAGTTACCGTAACCGCGCTTGTATAATCAAGGGCTGTACCGGCATTAACCATGATATCGTCAGCTCCGCTTATTACAGGGGCTTCATAATCAGGGAGTTCTATCTTTATAAGCGGTGAGACCGTCGTGGTATTGCCGCCGAGGTCTGTTACATATACATTTACCGTATATTCTCCCGGAGTTGATGTATCGATGTCTGCATAATTCATCGATATGGTCACTTCTGTGGCATCGTCACATGTCTCTATGAGGTCTGATGTATTTATTACCTGATCTGTTGTGAATAATTTAGGGCTGTCGCTTATTGTCACAACAGGGGCAACGGTATCTATTACTGTGACATTTAATTTTTTGACATTTTTGCCTTTTTCCGAGTATTCTACAGTATAAATACCAGGTACTGCAGTATTGACATTGCCGCTTGCAAGTATAGAACCTGCAGAGACTGTTTCCTTAACTGTAATATAATCATAAGGGTCAAAAACTGTTCCGGCCTCTAACGTTATTTCGTTTTGTGATAATGTGTAATTGCCTTTTGGATTTAATGCAATGAATACAAAGAAACCGCAGAGACAGATCATTGTGATTATTGCGATTATAAAAATGATATTTACTTTTCTGTTTTCCTGTAATGCTCTTTCCATTTCTCTATTTCGGAATCCAAATTATCAAACTTTCCGAGTTCTTCAACTTTTTCCGTGTTTAATTTGGAAAAATTATTTAATTTACATACTTCTACAATCTGTTCAACAAACTCGAGCCTGTTGTTTATGGCATCCATTTTCTTGGCTATCTTCTGCCTGGTGACAACAGTCGGCTCTATATTGTTCATAATTCCGTAATTAACCATCGTATCGGGATAATGCTCCAGCTTATATAAATGCATCGGGGTATATATATACTTTTCAAGCATTATAAAGAATCCGAGGCCGAATACTGCTCCAAATACCGATACGTAGTAAAACAGATCACCCGATCCCCTGGTTGCATATTCTGCAAATACCAGTATAAAGACAAATAATAAATAAAATGTCCTGGCCGTAGATGCCTTCTCGTAATTTTCATCTATATCACGGCGTCTGATACCCAGCTG
>CADBFE010000075.1 GCA_902793845.1 uncultured Lachnospiraceae bacterium
ACGGTTATCGGCAACCACAGTGTTTATATACTGCCTGAGCTTGGCGATACGGAGAAAATGTACGCCCAGATACTCAGGGATGCAGACAAGATAGATATCTTCAGGGTTCAGATAGATACACCGATGTCTGAGATATATGATGTGTCAGAATATGATCTGACACATTCCTCTGTGACGGAGGCTGTGATGGAGAGCTTTTTCGAAAAGCATGCAACGAAGAGGTCATTAAAGCAGAGCCCGGTAGATTATGTGGTAGGACATATATCCCTGGCATTTGAACTCGTCTATCCAAGGTCCAGACAGATAGCAAGGGAGCAGGGATATTTGGAGAAACTGATGCTGTTTGAGACTCAGGATGAGAAAGCAAAAAAGCAGCTTAAGGAAGTATATGATTTCATGCATAAGTGGCTTGATAATAATTAATACGGAGATGATGCAATATGTCACTTGTTGAATACAACAAAGCTTTAAAGCTGGGAGAAAAAGAATACAGGGCAGCTGTCTCAAAAGGACA
Organism: uncultured Lachnospiraceae bacterium; assembly: GCA_902793845.1. Classification (GTDB taxonomy): domain Bacteria; phylum Bacillota; class Clostridia; order Lachnospirales; family Lachnospiraceae; genus NK4A136. The sequence continues at coordinate 515 of CADBFE010000075.1, forward strand.
GTCACCGTATCTGCCGGTACTTGATGATATTTTAGAGCATGTGAGGACAGACGCCCAGGTATCCCTGGGACTGGTATCAGTGCCCATATCATCGGTTGTAGGTACATACAGTGCAGGCAGGACCACGGCTTTTGCCAGAAACTTTATGCCCATACTTGAAAACGGATCGGAGTTTGCCACCAAATGGGGAGCTCTTTATGATGCTCTTGAGGAAGAGGGACTCAGAGATCCGATCAAAGCATATGAATTTAATAATAAGTTTTATGTAATGGAGGGCAACAAGAGAGTCAGTGTCCTTAAGTACATGGGTGCTGTAAGCGTAGAAGCCAACGTGACTAGGATCATTCCGAAAAAGGATGAGAATGATCCGGAGATCAGGAAATATTATGAGTTTCTCGACTTTTATGAGCTGACAGGGATTAATTATGTGAATGTACTTAAAGAGGGTACATATCAGAAACTCCTCATAGGCACAGGCCATGACCTGACAACAAAGTGGTCAGAGGAGGACAAACAGGATTTTAATTCTGTATATTACTATTTCGATCACGAATTCAGGATAAAGAATCAGGACAGGCTGGCCATCGGATCGGGAGATGCATTTGCGGCATATCTTGAAATCTACAGCTACGAGGATGCAAAGACAAAGACGGAGGGAGAATTCCGTAAAGAGATAGCAAACCTCTGGAATGAATTCAGGATGCTTAATAACGATACGGAAGTGGAGCTGGTACTCAGCCCTACAGATGAGTCTAAAAAAGTCGCACTGGTAAAGCTTTTCCCCATGGGTACACCCGTGCTTAAGATTGCTTTTATCCATGACAAGGGCGTGCAGAACTCTGCATGGACTTACTCCCATGAGCTTGGCAGAAAGTACATACAGGATGTATTCGGAGACAAGATAGAGGCAAGCTGCATCGAGAGAGTGGCAGAGGATACGGCAGATGATGTGTTTGAAGCAGCTATTGAGGCAGGCAACAAAGTGATATTTGCCACATCGCCCAAGCTCTGCAATGCTGCGCTTAAGGCAGCGATAGCCCATCCGGAGATCAAGATACTGAACTGCTCAATGATGCTGAATCATAAAAATATCAGGGGCTATTACCTGCGTATGTATGAAGCAAAATTCATAAGCGGAGCCATAGCGGGATCTCTTACGGAAAACGGTTATGTCGGATATCTGTCAGATTATCCCATAAGGGGTACGACAGCAGAGATAAATGCGTTTGCCCTGGGTGTACAGATGACCAATCCCGGTGCAAAGGTAGCCCTTGAGTGGAAGATGGTCAAAAACAGGGATTATGAAGAAGAATTTGCCATGAGGAATGTCAGAATCATTTCCGGCAAAGACTTGAACGCGACGATAGACAAGACAAGAGAGTACGGCCTCTTTAAGGTGGCTGATGACGGAGCCCATATAAATCTTGCCATGCCCGTAAGGCACTGGGGCAAGCTTTATGAAGAGATCATCAGATCTGTCATGAGAGGCGCATACAAAAACGATGATAATGTGTCCGGTACTAAAGCCCTTAATTATTTCTGGGGTATGAGCTCCGGAGCAGTAGATGTGATCTATTCACGAAATTTGCCGGCAGGGTCTGTCAGACTATTGCGTACACTCAGAGAGGGTATTCAGAATATGAATATCAATCCGTTTACCGGACCTTTCTGTTCACAGGACGGTACAGTCAGATGCGAGGACGGAGCATCACTCACGCCGGAGGAGGCTGTGACCATAGACTGGCTTGCAGATAATGTTGAGGGTTATATACCGGATATTGAAGAGCTTGAGGAAGAAGCAGTTGAGCTTGTAAAGGTACAGGGTATCAAACAGGAAGAAAAGTTGGGTATATAAGACAGTGAAAATCTTGGCCATAGCCGATAAGGAATCAAAAAAATACTGGGACTTTTTCGAGAGAGGGATGCTGGACGACATCGATCTCATTATTTCATGCGGAGATCTTGATCCGAGATATCTCTCATTTCTCGTGACTTTTGCCCATTGCCCGCTCATATATGTTAAAGGCAATCATGATGACAAGTATGTGGATATCCCGCCTGACGGATGTGAATGTATTGAGGATTCGATATATGAATATAAAGGTGTCAGGTTCCTGGGCCTCGGCGGATCCATAAGATACAAGATGGGTATAAACCAGTACGACCAGAAAGAGATGACAAAGCGTGTAAAGAAACTCAGATTCAAACTGAGGAAAAGCAAGGGATTTGATGTGCTGGTAACTCATTCTCCCGCATTTGGAGAGGGCGACGGTGACGATCATCCCCATAAGGGATTTGAGGCTTTCCTGCCGCTTATTGAGAAGTACAGACCAAAGTATTTCCTGCACGGTCATGTCCATCAGTCGTATGGCAGAAAATACAGAAGACACAGAGTGATAAACGACACTCTTGTAATAAATGCGTATGAGACATACATATTCGAATTAGAGACGGAATATGATGAACAGTTTGAAAAAGTAAAAGTACAGCAGGCCAAGTTTGATGAAGAAGAAAAACGCATGGCCGAGATAAAAAAACAAAAACTTGCTGCTCTTGAAGCAAAGAAAGCAGAGGAAGAGGCAAGGGCAGCCGAGGAGGCTGCGCTTGCAAAAGAGCTTGAAGAGCAGACAGATATAACCGGAGGAAATGAGATATGTCCTGGGAACGAAATATAAGACGGGTTGTGCCATATACACCCGGTGAACAGACAAATGAAAAAGTGATCAAGATCAACACAAATGAGTGTCCCTATCCCCCTGCACCCGGAGTGGAGAAAGCACTTAAAGAGTTAAATTATGAGTCATTAAGACTCTACCCGAAGCCGGCAGCTGATGACCTGGTAAATGCCATAGCAAAGTATTACGGAAAAAAGAGCAGTCAGGTATTTGTCGGTGTCGGATCGGACGATGTCATATCAATGGCTTTTCTGGCTTATTTTAATTCGGACAAGCCTGTATTATTCCCTGATGTCACATATTCTTTTTACGATGTGTGGGCAGATGTATACAGGATTCCATACGAGAAACAGGCCCTTGATGACAGTTTCAGGATAAAGCCTGAAGATTATTACAGAGAAAACGGCGGAATCATTTTCCCGAATCCCAATGCTCCTACAGGTATCTACGAGAGTCTTGATATGATTGAAGATATCGTAAAACATAATCCGGACAGTGTAGTCATAATCGATGAGGCATATATCGATTTCGGAGGCAAGAGTGCACTGGCCCTTACGGATAAATACGAGAATCTGCTGGTGGTTCAGACATTTTCAAAATCACGAGCTATGGCCGGTATGCGTATAGGCTTTGCAATCGGAAGCGAGAAACTCATTAAATACCTGAATGACGTAAAATATTCTGTCAATTCATATACGATGAATACCCCGTCCCTGGTAGTCGGCCCGATAGCCATAGAGGACGATGCTTACTTTAAAGAGATCACAGGGAAAATAATCAAGACAAGGGAATGGATGAAAAAGGAGCTTAAAGCTCTCGGATTTACTTTCCCCGACTCCATGAGCAACTTTATATTTGCAACTCATAAGGATTATGATGCAGAGGAACTCCTTAAGTATCTCCGCGAAAATAAGATACTGGTGAGACACTTTAAGGGTGAGAGGGTAAAGGATTACCTGCGTATATCCGTGGGCACGGATGAACAGGCAGAGGCTCTCATTGAAACACTTAAAAAGAAAATAAAATAAGCCGGAATAATAAACATAAGGAAGGTCAGGAATAATGAATTTTATAATCGATATTTTAAAGGGCGCCGTGATGGGCATAGCCAATGTAATACCCGGAGTCAGCGGAGGAACCATGGCTGTGGCTATGGGCATATATGACAAGCTGATCACATCCCTCACCCATATTTTTAAGGAATTTAAAAAGAGTGTGATGACGGTTCTGCCGATCGGCATAGGCATGGTGATAGGTATCGTGGGACTGTCGATGATCATCGAGTGGATGTTTGGCACTGTTCCCATTCAGACAAACCTTTTATTTATCGGACTCATACTCGGCGGTGTACCTGCCATATGGGCAAGGGTAAAGGGCCATAAAGTAAAGGCCGGTTATATAATCGGTTTTATCCTTTTCTTTGCACTTGTAATTGCGCTTTCATTTGTACAGGCCGGCACGGAAAAAGAAAAGGAAGCTTTAAAGGCATCGGAAGAGACAGAGGCTGAGGCATTTTATGTAGAGACAGGCGTGGTACCCTCTGCCAAATATGTGGCAGCAGGTGTCGTTGCATCAGGTACTATGGTTATCCCCGGTGTATCCGGTTCCATGATGATGATGGTCATGGGACTGTATGAAAAGATAATCGCAAGTATCAGTAATGTTGTAAAAGCCCTTACAGCAGGGGATTTTGCTACTGTGGGAATGTGCTGCGGACTCCTCATACCGTTTGCGATAGGCGCAGTGATCGGAATATTCGTAATAGCAAAACTAATCGAGATGCTGCTCTCAAAATATTCAGTTCCGACATTCTGGTGCATTATGGGACTCATAGCCGGATCGCCCATAGCTATCATAGTTGTAAATGCAGATATTTTTTCAGGTATTAACGCAGTCAGCGGCATAACAGGTGTCCTGTTCCTGGCAGTGGGATTTGCCATCGCATTCTTCCTTGGAAGAGACAGAGAGGAAACAAAAGCAGATGAGTGATCTGTACGATGATGAACCGTCTGCCGGTACGTACGGGGATTTTGCATCCGTATATGACGAACTCATGGATGATGTGCCGTATGATGACTGGTTTGACTATATACATAAAGAACTGAAAAATCATGGTATAGAAAACGGTCTCGTCCTCGACCTTGGATGCGGCAGCGGTATCATGACGGAGAAGCTTGCAAGGGCCGGATATGATATGACGGGCGTGGACCTGTCAGAGGAGATGCTGTCAGAGGCCATAAAAAAGCGGGATAAATCGGGACTGGATATCCTGTATCTGTGCCAGGATATGCGCTCCTTTGAATTATACGGTACGATGAGGGCCATCATATGTATATGCGACTGTGTCAATTATATTATTGACCCTGATGAGCTAAAAGAAATGTTTAAGCTGGTAAACAATTACCTTGATCCTGACGGGGTGTTTATATTTGATGTAAATACCACCCATAAATACAGGGATGAGATAGGCGACTGTACGATAGCGGAAAACAGGGATGACTGCAGCTTTATCTGGGAGAATGTATATGACGACGAATCGGGGATAAACGAATATGCCCTGACACTCTTTATCATGGATAAAGAATCGGGACTCTTTAAGAGGAGCGAGGAGGTTCATTACCAGAGGGGATATGAACCCGATGAGATCAAAGCGATGCTCTCCGATGCCGGACTTGTATTTGAGAGAGCATTTGATACGGATACAAAAAAAGAAACAGATGATAATACACAGAGATTTACCGTGATAGCAAGAGAACACGGTAAATCGGTAAATAAGTAAAGGACGAAAAATGGCTGATACGATTATCAGAGCGACGGCTGCCGGTGCCCAGATAAGAGCATTTGTGGCAGATACAAAAGAAACGGTGATGACTGCATATGAAAAGCATCATACATATCCGGTGATGACGGCTGCTCTTGGCAGACTGCTTACGGCCGGAGCCCTTATGGGTGCGATGCTTAAAAATGAGGGAGACAGGCTGACACTTAAGATAGACGGTGACGGACCCGGAAGCGGTCTCGTAGTAGCTGCAGATTATTTAAGCCATGTAAAAGGATATGCGGTTAATCCCCATGTGGATATACCTTTAAAGCCAAACGGAAAGCTTGATGTATCAGGCGCGATCGGAAACGGTACACTGACCGTCATCAAGGATATGGGTCTAAAGGAGCCTTATGTAGGCACGACAAATCTTGTGACCGGCGAGATAGCCGAGGATATTACATATTATTTTTCTCTTTCTGAACAGATACCGTCATCTGTGGGGCTCGGCGTACTCGTGGATACAGACTGCAGCGTGAAATGCGCCGGGGGATTTATCCTCCAGCTCATGCCGTTTGCGAGTGACGAAACTATTGACAGACTGGAAGCAAATCTTAAAAACATATCCTCTGTCACAAGCATGTACGACAGCGGTATGACAGCAAAAGATATATTATATAAGCTTTTAGACGGGTTTGACGTGGAGATAAACGACGAGATAAAACCTGAGTACAGATGCGACTGCAGCAGGGAGAGGGTTGAAAACGCTCTTTCGCTCATCGCAGAAGATGAACTGAATGATATGATCAGACAGGCCGGAGAAGACGGCAGACCTGCAGAAGTCCACTGTGATTTCTGCAATACCGATTATTACTTTACAAAAGAAGATCTTGAGAAAATAGCAGGAGGGAAGAATGATGAATAAGACAGCAATCATGTTTATCGCAGACGGATTTGAAGAAGTAGAAGGCCTTGCAGTAGTCGATATTTTAAGACGGGGCGGTATAAAACTTGATATGGCATCCGTAATGGGCAGGAGAGAGATTAAAGGAAGCCATGACATAAATCTTGTGACGGATATAAAGGCAGAGGATGCAGACCTTGATTCATACGATATGATGATACTCCCGGGAGGAATGCCGGGTACTAAATATTTAAGAGAATCAAAACTTGTCACAGACGCAGCTGTAAAATTTGCAGGTGACGGGAAATATGTGGCAGCTATCTGTGCGGCACCTACTGTCCTTGGCGGACTCGGACTCCTTAATGGAAAAAGAGCATGCTGCTACGGAGGTTTGGAAGACGGCCTCACCGGAGCAGATGTTTCATATGACAAGGTGACCGTTGACGGCAACATCATTACATCAAGAGGCCTCGGTACAGCAGTTGACTTTGGATTAAAGCTTCTCGAGATCTTTAATGGAAAAGATGAAGCGGATGACATGGCAAAGAAGATAATGTTTGTCTGATTCGGAGACGTCTTCATGAAGACATTGTTAAAATATTTTAAAGGTTTAAAAACAGAATGTTTCCTGGGACCGCTCTTTAAGCTCCTTGAAGCATGTTTTGAACTCTTTGTACCCCTGGTGATAGCAGGTATAATCGACACAGGTATAGCCCTTGGTAATAAGAGATATGTAACAGAGCATGTCATGGTCCTCGGAGTCCTTGCGATAGTGGGACTCACCTGTTCACTGACAGCCCAGTATTTCTCTGCAAAGGCAGCTACCATGTTTGCGACGAGGGTCAGGAGTGCACTGTTTAAACATATTCAGACTCTGTCATATACAGAGATAGATACTCTCGGCAGCGGCAGTATCATCACCAGAATGACCAGTGATGTCAATCAGGTTCAGTCAGGTGTAAATATGACGCTGCGTCTTTTTTTACGTTCACCTTTTATCGTATTTGGCGCCATGATCATGGCATTTACGGTTAATGCAAGGATTTCCCTAATTTTTCTGATCATCATAATACTCCTGTCGATAGTTGTATACGGCATCATGATCATCACTATCCCAAAGCAGAGACGGGTCCAGAGGCAGCTCGACAGCGTACTCGTAAGGACCAGGGATAATCTCTCGGGCGTAAGGGTCATCAGGGCATTTCGTAAAGAAAAAAGCGAGACTGAAAAGTTTAATGAAGAAAACGGGCTCCTCACAAAATTGCAGCTCTCTACAGGCAGGATATCGGCACTGACAAATCCTGTTACATACATAATCGTCAATATGGGTATAGTATGCCTTATTTATAAAGGCGCGATAAATGTAAAATCCGGCATACTGACTCAGGGCCAGGTTGTAGCTCTTGTAAACTATATGTCCCAGATACTCGTTGAGCTGATCAAACTGGCCAATTTCATACTCCTTGATATAAAGGCACTGGCAAGCGCATCGCGGATAGAGGAGATATTTAAGACAAAAGGCTCCATGGAGTATGGCAGAGAACTGCTTGAAGATGAGAACGCCGTCAGTGTGTCATTTGAAAATGTGTCACTTAAGTATAAAGGCGCAGGAGATTACACACTACAGGATATTACATTTGATGTACAGCCCGGGCAGACTGTGGGCGTCATCGGAGGAACAGGCGCCGGCAAGACCACCCTTATTAACCTGATCACCAGGTTTTATGATGCGAAAGGAGGAGCGGTAAAGCTTGCCGGAAAGGACATAAAATCATATACGGAAAAAACACTCAGAAAACATATAAGCATTGCACCTCAAAAAGCAGTACTGTTTTCCGGCTCTGTCAGGGACAACATGAAATGGGGCAATGAAAATGCCACCGATGATGAGATCATGGAAGCCCTTAAGATTGCGGATGCTTATGATTTTGTGATGGCAAAAGAGGGGGGCCTTGACTATCGCCTGATACCGGGAGGCAAGAATCTCTCCGGCGGTCAGCGCCAGCGCCTCACCATAGCCAGAGCGCTTACGGGCAGACCGGGAATCCTTGTCATGGATGACAGTTTTTCTGCTCTTGATGCTCTGACCGATGCAAAGGTAAGGGGAAATCTTTCTGACATGAAGCTTAAACCTACTGTCTTTATAGTATCCCAGAGAACTGCATCCATTATGAGAGCAGACCTTATCATAGTACTGGAAAACGGACGGCTGGCCGGCCTTGGAACCCATGATGAGCTCCTTAAGTCATGCGATGTCTATAAAGAGATATATAATTCACAGTTCGGAGACTCAGATGAATAAAAACAAAATGTCCCGAAAAGAGAATATAACGGTCATAAAAAAGATAATCAGATATGCAGGAGATTATAAGTTGCTGCTTCTTTTATCTGTCCTTTTGTCGTTTGGTTCCGCAGCACTTGCCCTTGTTATCCCGGTTTTTACCGGTGACTGTATCGACTGTATAGTTGGACGGGGCAATGTGGATTTTGAAAGGCTTTTTTCCCGGATGATGATGATCGGTGTATTTGCACTTTCTATCACTGTTTTGCAGTGGCTGTTAAATCTCTGCAACAACAAGATGACATACTGCATCATAAGGGATATCAGGAGAGATGCATTTGAGAGAGTAGAGCACCTGCCCCTCTCATATATAGATGC
>CADBFE010000076.1 GCA_902793845.1 uncultured Lachnospiraceae bacterium
ACTGCTCAAATCATCAGTAATGACAAATCTGAAATCAAGCTCAGGGTTTCCGGTTATCAGTGTCTCTATGCACTTTTTTGTATAGTCCAGACGGTTATAAGTCGTCATCAGGACTGCTATCTTTTTCTTTTTCATTAATTATTATTTTAAATCAGAAGCAGCATATCTTTTTAAATGTTATATGAAACAGTACTCTGCTCAGAAAATCCATTCGTTTTTTTACATTCGGCAGATTTTTTTCCTCTGCGTAAACATATTTTTTATATACATGTTCACACCATTTTACATTTAAAACTCCTGTATTTAATTCCTTCTGGAGCAGCCAGACTTCCCTTTTCCTCTTTGCATTATCCTGACCGGTTTTATTGTCCTCATACATACGGTATACACTGTATGGCTTATGGGTGAATAATACTTTATGCTTTCTGAACATTCCGGCAAAATATTTCCAGTCAAATACATAATGATACTGTTCATCAAGGCGGTCATCATTTCTCCTCCAGAACACGGAAGGCTGAACTATATAATACCATCTGTCGATCAGTCCGCCCCTGTCATTTCTGTCGGAATTGTTATAATCAGTCAGTTTTTTTTCTTTATCACAATACCATCCGTCACCGACGACAATATCGATATCTTTTTCTGTGTCAAATATTTTACTGACATTGTCAAGGACGTTTTCGTCATAAAAATAATCATCGGAATTGAGCCAGCATACAACATCGCCGGTTGCCCTGTTTAATCCCTTATTGATCGCCTCAGCCTGGCCTTTATCGGCTTCCCTTACATATATGATACGGCTGTCTCTTTCTGCGTATCTGTTTACAATCTCTTCTGTCCCGTCATCAGAAAGATTATCAACTATAATATATTCAATGTCCTTATGGGTCTGATTAATGACAGAATCTATTGTGTCCTTAATGAACGCTGCCTGATTGTATGTCGGAGTGATCACGGTAAACTTCATATCATTGCTCCGATATTATTTATTATTCTTTATAAGTGAGCCGACTTTGTTTTTAATAACCGTTCCGGCCCGCTTTATACCAAAATTCTTTTTTATGTATGCCTTGTCAAATGCTATATTTCTCTTTACAGGCACGTCAAATACAAGAGGGAAATCCACGTTCTTTACTGTGAATGTCTGCGTGCTCTTTTCCCTGGTATTTGTTGCATCCTCATGATTGAGGCCAAGATTTTCTATCATGTTGTCTCTTGGTACTATTCCGAGTCCCCTGTCTTTATACCTGCAGAAATCCCACTGGTAATCCCATGTATCTTTCCTGCCTTCATATACCTGATCAAGGTGTTCTTTGAGGAAAGCATATGCCAGTCCGCTCTGAACACACTTAAGTGTTCCTTTTTTTCTGTACTGGGGCCAGTCCGGTATATTTACATCATAATCCTTCCATGCTCTCGCCCATGTGGCCCATCCCCATACTCCGGGGAAGCACGAAAATGCGTACTGCTTTTCTATTTTACAGTCATCTATGAGGTTTGAACCTGCTACCATCATAACCCTGTCATTGTTTTTATAATATTCCAGCATCTCATGGCAGAATCTGAAAAAATCCTGATTGGGGAGCACGTCATCTTCCAGTATGATAGTTCTGTCCTCTTTTGAGAGAACCCATGTGATCCCTGATGAGACTCTCATCCTGCATCCCATATTTTCTGAAGCATAATTTTTCTCAACCTGACATTCCCAGTCAATATGCTCCTCAACATACCTTCTGGTCTCCTCAACCTTTTGAATGTCATCGGGTCTGTTTGTCCTGGGCGCATCGGAGATAAGGTAGAGTTTTTCCGGTTTTGCCTCTCTGATTGCCTCAAATACACGCTTTGTTGTATCAGGCCTGTTAAATATGATAAAAGCTACAGGTGTTGTTAATCTGTCCATTTATATCCTCATGATTTCTTATTTCGATCCCTTGTGCGAAAGTACCGCTCCCACTGTCTGAAGTAGTAATTTTACATCAAGGCGCAGGGACCATTCATCAATATATTTTAAATCAAGTTTCACTACTTCATCAAAGTCTTTTATATCACTTCTGCCAGATACCTGCCACATACCTGTCAGGCCGGGTGTAATGCACAGGCGCCTTCTGTAGTGGGCATTATACTGCTCAAACTCTGCAACTGTCGGCGGTCTCGTGCCTACCAGAGACATATCACCCTTAAGTATATTAAAGAACTGGGGCAGTTCATCAATGCTTGTCTTTCTGATAAAACGACCAACTTTTGTTATACGGGGATCATCCTCCATCTTAAACATTAATCCTTGTACTTCATTTTTGTCTTTCAGATCCTCAAGCCGTTTTTCAGCATCCTGATACATGGAGCGGAATTTATACATCATAAACCGTCTTCCGTTTTTGCCGATCCTTTCCTGCTTAAAAATAACGGGGCCTTTAGACTCTGCCTTTATAGCCAGTGCCACAAAAGGATAGATTATTATCGTAATTACTATACCGACTATCGAACCTATTATATCAAATGCTCTCTTGATCATCAGTCTTCTGTAATCCATGTTCTGAAGGGAAAAGGAAATAACTGAATATCCGGCAAACATGCCTGCTTCTTTTCCGTCAAGGTTGAGCTCCGGAATCTCCATATTGTAATGGCACAGCATTCCCATTGCCTCAAATTCGAGGATCATGTCCCTGACTGTCTCTATCTCACTTCGCGGCAGTGATATAAATACCCGGTCCATGATATTCTGGGTGGCCACATTAATAACATTCTCTGCAGTGGCAATAACAGGGATACCTTTTATCTCCTGACCGCACATATCCCTGTCCATCACGGTTATGCATGTGAGTTCGTAGTTCCAGTGATTCGAATTCTGTATCTGATCTATGACCTTCTCAGCCTGATCGTAGTTGGTCACCACCATCAGTTTGTCGCTATTTACACTTTTCTTGTAATGATTGAGCATATAATTCTTAAAGAATATATGAAAAACATAAGTAAGAGTGTAATCAAGAACAGGAAATACGATAAATACAAGACGGGAGTATGCATATGCCGTCTTCATAGCAAATACATATGCATTACCCACAAGGGCAACGACAACTGCCATCTTTAATACCGCAAGCATCTCCCTGAAATATCCACGGTCAAAGAAATCCCTGTTCCAGTCGGTTATCACAGAATAAAAGACTGTCGCCAGGAGCATAAAAATACCGGCTGACACATATATCTGGAGATTTTCATCCTGCTTTATCTCACGGAATTTAATGAGATATGCCAGAAAATATGCGACAACCATACTGATTATCTCTATGAGAATCAGACTGTATGTCCTTATTACCGTACTTTTTCTGTAAATGTTGTTCATTACTTTGCTTTTTTCTGAATAAATATCTTATTAACAGTATGAAGCGGTTTGTTTATCATATCTGTGATGCGTACCATCTGGTAAGCATGTTCACGCCTTAACTGATAACGCCTTCCCGCATACTTATTATTTCGTCTGAATGCTTTTTCAATATCATTATCAATAATATTACAGAGAAATCTTTCAGCATAATCATCATATAAAATATTATATGCCTCACTCTCCGGTGTAATCATCGGAGCCCTCATCATCCCGAGGAATTTACTGTCGTCATCGGCTACTGATTTAATATACTCTGCCGCACTTTCAACAGTGTCAAAATCATTTACATCAATAAAGGCATTAGGATTAAATTCTTTTTTTATATCTTTCGATCCCCAGTATACAGGTATAGTTCCTGCCGCAAATGCCTCAAGGATTTTTTCTGTTGTATAACCATTGTTGTCAGAATTTTCAAATGCAAGTGAGAGTCTGTAGTTTTCAAGGAAAGAGAGTTTATCCTTTACAGGTCCGCCCACATTGTTTTTGTATCTGCCGCCTGATGCCACTTCCATAACCTTTGACAGTTCGTCTATCATATTGTCCCTGATTCCTGCCGCATCTGGATTTGATACGACAACAGCACAGGCTTTTTTCTTTGCCAACAGAGTTTTTTCATCGATATCATGCTTTGCTTTTGCTTTTTCGATTGCCTTGTCATACATTGCATAAAGCGGCAGTCTCAAATACCGGTCTTCAAAATCAATGTACGAAAAACCCATTGCATAATCGTATTCATTAAAATCGGGTACTATATTTTCTCCCGTAAAAAATATTTTTACGGAATTGGCATATTTTAAATGATCATTGCCAAAACAACTGCAAAAACAGTAATCCGGTTTATCCGAAATCTCTATGAAATAATGCTTCTTCAGTATATTGACAATGTAATTATCTTTAAGATCAAGATCTTTCCAAAAATCCACAAATGCAATTTTTATCTTTTTGCCGTCCTTATTACCAAACGGTTCGGGATTTTTTTCTTTCGAAACATAAACCGAAGTCGTTAATAATGTACCGATTCCGGCCATCAGTATCAGATTCTTGTTAATATAACCTATAAAAGGTTCAGCCACAAAGTATGTGGCACTGCATAGTATGAGGAGCATTCCCTCTTTATTTTTTCTCTTATACATAATGTAAAAGAGATAAAACATCATGACAAAAAACAAAATCATAAATATGAGGCCGTATACAAACAGTCCGCTTACATAACCGGTCTCAACAGTCATAATACTCTTGTGATGACCAAACAGTGTGATGGTATTTGAATAAAACGCTCTTCTGGCAAACTCGAGTCTGCCGTTAAACAGATAAAAATCAAGGGGCTCCCAGAAACCTGCAGGAGTATCTCCGTCAGGTGCAAAATATCCGTTAAAAAATACCATCGCAATATATATAAAAGCAATGACGGCGACCATATATATGTTGCCCAAAGCATAAAATACTTTCAGAAGTTTTCCTTCACCGATCAGTCTGATGACAATGCTTCCGATTTATAAGCATTCCCATTTTGGAATCACATAGTAGCGAAGGTACGATCACAACGACGAATATTAAAAGATATCCCCACCATCTGATCTTTTTATTGTAAAGAAAGATACCCATAGCAAGGAGCCTGAACCAGTAAAACGCAAAACCGTTTGGCTGATAAAATCCGAATGTATATCTCCTCTGAAAATCCCCATGACGGTATACTTCTTCATTATACAACGTATTATGAAGCCCCATGGCAGAAAACACCGCTGCGACAAGCATTACTGCGGCCGTTCCGTAAAAGAAAAATTTCATTACCTGTCTCGCATCCTGATCTCTTCCTGCTACCAATACCAGGATCATTCTGAGTATTATCGCAGAATCCTGCACCCGAAAACATACAAGTCCGTACAGGATTAAGAGAGCTATAACAGGTATATCCTTTTTATAATCTGCAGAGAGCATTATCTTTACAGCAAAAAAGCCCATACCTATGACAGTGATGAGCTGCTCGTTGTAATCGCCAAAAAGAAACCCGGAAAAGTTAACAATAAACTCGCACATTATGCCGAGCCAGAAAAATATATCAGATGCACTGAGCATTATTGAATTGTCATCTGTGAGAAAGGTCTCTCTCCTGTTTCCTCTCTCCACTTTTAAAAATGACATTATGAATTATTTCTCCATTAACTTCTTTTTATCATCCGATATTCTGTTCAGATTCATCTCGAAATCCCGCCGGTTTTTTGTGACCATGTCAGACAGGATCATTCCCGAGAAAAATGCCTGAACCGCTGCAAGTTCTATAAATCCGCATACGATCAGTGTCGGCATATTTTCGACAAGTCCGGAATTTAAGAATCTTGCAAATACCCATGCAAACATACTCATCGCAACAAGTGTCATCAACATTGCAATCAGCGAAAAGAAAGCCTGGGGCTTGTAATTTTTATAAAGCTTCACTATAAGGGCCAGAACCTTTATTCCGTCAGAGTATGTATTTAATTTGGATACACTGCCCTCAGGCCTGTCTCTGTAATCAACGACAACATTTGCGATGTCCATCTCATTGAATACAGCATGGATCGTCATCTCAGTCTCTATCTCAAATCCACGGCTTAGCACTGGATAGCTTTTTACGAACTCATAAGACAGGGCTCTGAATCCTGTCATGATATCTTTGATATCGCAATTAAACAGACTGTTTATACTGTTTCTCACTATGGTATTTCCGGTATTATGAAACAGTCTCTTGTTTTCCTTAAAATATGTTGATGACAGCCTGTCTCCGACTACCATGTCCACATGTTCCTTGAGGACCTTGTCCGCCATCTCCCTGACATTTGTCATGGGATATGTGTCGTCTCCGTCAACCATAATGTAGCAGAGAGCATCTATCTCCCTGAACATCCGTCTTATCACATAGCCTTTTCCCTGACGGTGTTCATATCTGACTATTGCACCTGCATTTTTTGCCTGATTTACCGTATCGTCTGTTGAATTATTGTCATAAACATAAACGACAGCTTCAGGCAATGCTGCTCTTGCCTCAGACACAACCTTGTATATTGTTTTTTCTTCGTTATAGCATGGTATCAGTACAGCTATTTTGTCCATTTTCAATATCCTTTACCTGTATAAATATACAATCCGACGCTGGCATCCCAGGCAATGCTCTTTTGAGGGTACGGCGGATAATCCTCGGTAAATCCGTTAAATCCTGCGCAGTGGAACATCTCCTGATATACATGTTTCCATCCGGAATCCTCATCATCGCCGTGACCGTAATCGTAAGCGAAATAAAAAATATTATCATACATACCGCCCAGGGTCTCTAATTGGTCTTCTATCTTTTCATCATCATACAGCATGACAGTGGCCCCGGTAACCGCTTTAATCGGGATCATATACATATCTGTCACAGTAAATTCATCATCTTTTAAAAGTACTACGTCCCTCTCTCCGACACATGAAGCAATGCTCTCAAGTACATCAAAATCCGCATATGTCATATCCCGCTCAGTATAAAGCATTATGCTCTGGCTTACGATCAGCCATGCCATCACTCCGCCTGCCGGGATCACCACAAACGGTCCTCCCTTTTCAAGGAGCATCATACCCGGAATGATTATCAGCATCATATACGGTCCGAAATATCTGAAATAATAATAGTAATAATAAATATTCGGAATCATCGCTATGGCATACACTGCAATAATGTATATCATGGCCGTTATTATTGCGATTTTTCTGTAATCCTTTGCTGATTCCTTTACAAATGCAATCATGTATATGACAGCTGCCGGAAGCAGGATATATCCTGTCATGGATTCAACTCCAAACACAGTGAATCTTGACGGTACCACATCTCTTCCCACCACGGAATTATTGTAGACAATAATCGCGAATACGGTAATCCCGATAACGATCAGTACAGAGGCCACAGTAAATATTACATTTTTCTTTTTTGAGCTCTTCTTTAAAAATCTGCTCACACGCCTGAGCGCCCCTGTATTTTTCAATAAAATGGAGACGATCAGTAATATGACAAACAGAGCTGCCGGCACACCTATAAGGACCGCCATGTAATTATCATAATTAACAAGGAACTTTGTTATCCTGACGATCGACCATATATTCCCCTGAACATAAGGCTCATTGTATGAGTTCATCATATTCAGTCCAAGGCTGTAAAATAATACAGTTATGCCCATCGCTGCAAGTGCAGATTTCTTCCTTGAATACAGATATATGGCAAAATATATAAACATAAACAATGGAAGCATCGTCAGCATCAGCACATGATAAAAACCAAATGCCGCAAGAGGAAGAGCTGACCAGACAAGCTGCTCCCGTTTTCTGTTTTCTGTAAGGAGACCGAAAAACAGAGTCATCAGCATCGCAAGGCATATCTCCGGCAGAGTTACAAATGAACTCCAGAGCACTATCGGACATATTCCCTGGATGATGGCTGCTGCTATACACGTATACTTCTTCATACCGAGATTGCTGCATATCAGCATTACTCCCAGAATCGACAATACATAAAATACCGTCAGTATATCTGTCATATGAGTCAGACCAAACATTTTACCCCAGAGCGCCATGAGCGCAGGTAAAACAGCTATTCCGTGGAGAACGTAATTTGTCACGCCGTCTGCATCAAGGTCCACATCATCCGATGTGATCTCAGGATCCTCCTGGCCCCATACAGGTACAGGGTCTATCTCTTCATTTACCGTCCAGACTCCTACCATATCATGGAGGGTTTTGTAATAAATAAACTTCTCCCTGTCATCGGTGAGCATGTTGTACTCTTCAAAAGTATTGATATTATCATAGTCACCGCTCATATAAAGGAGTGCCTTAAACTGGTACAGTCCCTGATCCTGACCTGCCGGATAGAGACCTGCCTTATTAAGTCCGGAAATATATATAAATATGCCGGCTATGACTACGGCTGATATCGTCATTACAGGTGAAACGGTAATACCGATCTTCTTTTTGGAACCTGTAAAACCGGCTATGGCAGTAATCAATGCTTCTATGATAATTGAAACCACCAGAGCCTTTTCTATGCCAAACGAATCAAACCATATAAGGAAACCTGCCGACAGAATATAAAATACAAAAAACAATGCCATTCCGTATACGGCAATTTTTATAAGCTCTGCTTTCCTTAATATGATTGAAGTAAACACCACTGCACATAAAAGTGACAGTGCAAATAATATATAAATCATCTTACTGTATCGCTAATATAATTATGTAAACATCACCTTTTAGTATATCATCACTGAAGATATGTCTCAATAAGTCTGTTTGCGTACCGGTCCGCGCTCAGTTTTCCCATATGAATGGCATCAGAGACTATATACTCCGACCAATCTGTTATAAACCACTCATATTCATCTGCCGGCATATAGGAAAGAGCTGTTTCTCTTACCTGAACCGTCTCCGGAAGATCGTGGAGCGACGCATCATACGGCATTTCAAGAAGGACCACATGACATCCCTTTTCCATAAAATAATCGGCATATTCTTTTGCCAGTTCCATATACTCATTCATATCATTCTGGTTGACGGGATATGACTTTACATTTGTCCAGTACTCCAGCTTTTCCTCTATGACACCGTAATCGCTCAATGTTTTTTCTTTATTATGATAATAAACCGATTTAGCAAGACTGTAGAAAATATAATCCGGTCTGTTTTCTATTCTGTTTATCCATGAAAGGCCAAAGCCGTTTGTTTTTTTCAGAATATCCTCATCAATACCGTTTATCATGGCATCGCTTATCTCTACAAAAATCAGTTCCGGATAACTACCGGTTTTTTCCGATTTCTGTTTTATCAGTTCAAGACCTGTTAAGGCATCTCCGCCGGAAAAAGCCAGATTCACACAATCATTTGCATAATCCTCGATATGAACAACAGATGCCATTGAAGATCCGACAAGGATCACATTTGTCTTCTCTGTCCGCATCGCAAATCTCTGGGCCTTTAATACATTCGTAAAATACAGTCCGGGACCGTCATCGCTTTTAGGCGCAATGCAGGTAATCAGGAAATAAATCCCAAATATAATCGCGAATGATACAGCTGTTTTTAAAACAAAAGTATATTTCTTTTCGCTTTTATTTTCTTTTTTAGTATTGGAAGTATATGAATGCATCACTCGTTCCTCTGTTTAATATTAATGCCAGTATCATCATTGCATAAAAAACATATTTCCAGTTTTTGCCTGTAAAAAAGAGTCCTTTTTCTTTTGCAATATATACTCCGTGAAAAGCAAAAACAGGCATCATATAAAAACATGCCATCAGGACACCTGTGGTATCCATTGCCATCACGTCTTCCCATCCTGTAAACATCTGTCTCGTCGCACTAAATACTGCCTCGTATCCGTCCATCTTAAAGAAGAGCCACAGCCACGATACTATGATAAAAGTAATAAAAATCCTGATAACACTTACGATAAACAATTCCTTCTTTTTTTTGTTTCGTTTTTTGTTTGTGAGATTTATAAAGATTCTCTCAACGACAAGGAGAAGTCCGTGGAGTCCTCCCCAGAGCAGATATTTCCAGTTTGCGCCATGCCAGATACCGCCGATCAGCATGACCGCCATCAGATTAAAATATGTCCTTATTTTTCCCTTTCTGTTTCCTCCAAGGCTGAAATAAACATACTGCTTCAGCCATGATGACAATGATATATGCCATCTTTTCCAAAACTCCGTAATGCTTTTTGATATATATGGGAAGTTAAAGTTTTCCGGAAGTTTATATCCAAGCAAAAGAGCTACACCTATCGCAATATAAGAATAACCTGCAAAATCAGCAAAGATCTGGCAGGAATATCCAAACATCTGGACAATAACAGCAATTGGGCTCACGCCTCCAAACTGTTTTTCAGTGAGTATGATCGTGTAATTCTGCATATTGTCTGCAACACATACTTTAAAGAAATATCCGAGAAGGAGATATTCAAAAACTTTTTTAAGATCAACCTCTTTAAAATAATGTCTCTTTATCTGAGGCTCAAAATCATTATACTTTGTGACAGGACCGGATACAGAGTTTGCAAAGAATGTCATGTAACACATAATTCCGACAAAACGGCCCCATCTGCCGGTTTTTTCAAAAAATTCCCGGGTATTACCATTAATGTCAGCGAGCATACTTATACCGTGAAAAATATAAAATGAGATACCGAGAGGCAGGGGCAGACCTGCCAGAAATGAAGTGACATCACCCTCGCCTAATAAAAGTCCGGAAAACAGACTGCTGTACTTAAAGAAAAATAATATAAATACATTAACTGCAATTGCCGAGCCGGCAAAAATTTTTACACCTTTAACGTTTTGTCTTTTATATTGTCCGTACATACCAAGGACAATCAGCTCATTAAAGATGCAGCAGACCAAGAGTGATATGGCATAAAAAGGATTGAGATATGCATAAAAAAACAGTCCCGATAATATAAGAATCCAGGACTGAACCCCCTTTATTTTTATAATAAGGGGAACCAGATAATAAAGCAGCGTAACCGCAAATATAAAAATTATAAATGCTGTCGAATTAAATAGCATAACAACGTTGTATTTTTCTTATCTTCTGTAATTTTCTTTTATTTTTTCAAGATCCTTCGTAACAAGGGGGTTAACATCACCGTTTGATACACCACCCATCTCATGAATAACGACCGTATCATTAATCCAGTGTATCTTCTGCTTATTTTTAAGGAGCATCAGATAATATGAATAATCTTCCACCAGTTTGTACTGCTCATCAAATCCGCCGTATTTATCAAAAAGAGCCCGGCTGTAACACGTAGATGATCCGCTCAGTACATTTTTTACATCAAACATGTATTTACGGAAAAGTCCCGGAAAGACATTCATCATCAGACCGAAATATGATGCCGGCCGTTTTACCGTCCTAATGGTAGTTCCGTTATCCTTATATACATCATCATGTCTGCCTGATGCTATCAGTGCATGATTTTTCTCCATAAAAGAAACTATTTTTTTTATCGTGTCCCTGTCATAAAGCATGTCACCTGACGAGCATGGCATCATATATTTTCCATCACTGTTTTTTATTACATTATTTAAATGCTTTACCGTCCC
This sequence comes from uncultured Lachnospiraceae bacterium, assembly GCA_902793845.1. Taxonomy (GTDB): domain Bacteria; phylum Bacillota; class Clostridia; order Lachnospirales; family Lachnospiraceae; genus NK4A136. The sequence continues at coordinate 11,488 of CADBFE010000076.1, forward strand.
GACATTATGCTTGTTGCAAAACAGTTTTACGTCGGAATATTTCTTTTTTAACTCATCAGCGTAGACATTTAGCGTTTCATTATCATAATTATTCGAACCGTCATCACTGATGATAACCTGGATATTTTCATAAGTCTGGGACAATACGGAATCAACAGTCTGTCTCATACCCGACTCATTATTGTAAACAAGGATAAATACTGTAATGAGAGGATTATCTTCAGGATTATTTCTCATCTTTTTTTACCATATTTTCTATGATCATCTTATCTAAGTCAGTTTCTTCCTCTTCCGATTTATCGTATGCCAGTTTTCTGACATGATACTGGACATCCTCTATGATCTTTCTGTTTGCTGAAATCACATCGGCAAGCATTCCTATGACAAAAGTCATAAAACCGATAATCATAAGGGTACATGCCAGAATCAGGGACTGGACATGACCTGCCGCATTTCCTTTAAACAGAAATACCAGATATCTGATACTGATACCCAGTCCGATAAGGAACGGAATCATTCCGATTATGGTCAGGCACATAAGGGACTTATACATAAGAAATGCCCTTGTTATTGTGAGCATGGATTTTTTTACATACCCCCACATACTATGGAATAATCTGGATTTTCTGAGCTCAGGATTTGTCCTGACCGGTACAGATGTTATCGCGATTTTGTTTCGCCCTGCCTGTACAATAGTCTCAAGGGTATATGTATATTCATTTATAACATTGATGTGCATTGCCGCATCCCTTGAGAAAGCCCTGAAACCTGAAGGTGCATCGGGTATGTCGGTATTTGAAGCTTTCCTGACAACCCAGCTACCAAAATGCTGAAGTTTCTTTTTTATCCATGAGAAATGCTCAGTCTGGTCAATCGGTCTCTCTCCGATTACTATATCAGCCTCTCCGTCAAGAATGGGTCTGATCAGCTTCTCTATATCTGCACCACAGTACTGATTGTCAGCATCGGTGTTGACTATAATATCGGCGCCATATGAAAGGCACGCCTCAAGACCTGCCATAAATCCTCTTGCCAGTCCTTTGTTTTTTGTAAAGCTGACAATATGATGAACACCCCAGTCAAGGGCTACTTTTACGGTACTGTCTTTACTTCCGTCATTTATTATGAGATATTCTATCTCATCTATTCCTTCTATCTTTTTAGGAAGGTCATTTAATGCTATTGTTAATGTATCTGCCTCGTTATAACAGGGTATTTGAATAATCAGTTTCATTCTCTACTCGGTATCTCCTAAGAAAACTCTATCTTTTTATTTTACCATATTCTCTCTTAATCTTACGAACTTTTGATTTATAATACAGTCTTAAGAATCCATGGAGTATATCTATGCTTATATATGAAAGAAGCGCCGCTCCTCTGTTCCTGATCCTGGCCTTTTTATCTGTGAAAACTGTTTTGCGGGATTTCTTTATCTCATTATATACTTCCCGCAGAAATGCCTCGTTATTAATACTCTTATCTGTCTCGGATAATATCTGAAAACATGCACTAAACAGTCTGTGATATCCAGATTTTTCATACTTTGGATAATATTCCTTAAGCCATTTCACAATATCACGGCAGTGAAAAAGATACTCTCTGTTTTTTTCTGTATAAGTTGTATAAATCGTGCTGTCGGGAAGCAGATATCGGTAATACAGTTTTCTATTGCCGTATACAACCTTATTGGCCGCTGCATATTCTTTGTAAACAGTTGCCACATCCTCAACTCTCCTGCCATCCGGAAATCTCACTTTGTCCCAGATATTTCTTTTTGACAGGGCGCCCCATGGCGCAGAAATGAAATATCGCTGATACAGGAGATTCTCCATTGCTTCAGGGCCGGAGAAAACTAAAGGTTTATCCTGTTCGTCTGCAAGCTGTTTCGGTGCTTCCCTCTGGTATACGTCTGTATAACCACATACAGAAATATCCGCATTACTGTTATTGCAGAGCATGTAGAGATATTCGAGATAATCAGGGGAAATGCAATCATCACTGTCGATAAAACAGATATATTCACCACTGCTTTTTTCAATGCCCCTGTTTCTCGCTGTAGCCGCACCGGCATTTTCAAAATGAAACGCTTTTATCTTTTTATTTTTACCTGCCCACTCATCACATTTTTCAGATGAGCCGTCCTTAGATCCGTCATCAATCAGGATTATCTCATAATCATCATACGACTGACTGATGCAGCTCTCCAGACATCTGTCTATATACTTTACTGTATTATATACGGGAATGATTATACTGATTTTCATAATTCATTTCCTTTATGATTAATGCCAGACTCCTTTTTCTTTCAGATACTCATCCATCTCCTCAAAGGAATCAAAATATTTATTCCAACCGTGAACGCCAAACGGCACTTCACCTTTTTCCACATGATCCTTCAGGTCATATTCCAGTGCAAAGGCTTTACCTGTCCCGGTATCGGCAAGTTTAAAGTCACATCTGTTGTTTCCTGACCTGCCAAAGAGCCCAAAGAATATATCCTCATTTCTCTTTATGAACCAGTATATTTTTCTCCATCTGTGCTCATGGATCAGCTTTATGCAAGATTTTATATTTCTGAGGGAAAAGCCTCCGTTTCCCATCACAATACCATGGTCCTTTTTCTTTGCACATTCTATGGATGCGTGCTTTCCATCAGCATCTCTTACCCATGTCCACTCCCA
>CADBFE010000077.1 GCA_902793845.1 uncultured Lachnospiraceae bacterium
GCTCCTCCAAACACCATACCCATGCCCATTCCTATAAAAGTATAGGCATTAGTCATCGACTCCTTTATAAAATGATAGAGGCAAAAGGCAGTAAACGGCAGAGCACAGCCCATGACAATGAGGGTGGCTATCAGTTTAAAAACAGATAATTTAATTCTTGATGGAATTGATGCATAGCGATATTCAGCTTCAGTGAGCTGATATTCAAGATTTTTCTTTTTACTTAAATATTTATAAATATCAGAATCGGCAAACATTAATTCTTATCGTCGTTATTACTGTTATTATCTTCATTTCCTGAATCTTTATTAAAAAGATTACTGAAAGGGTTTAAAGATCTCGGTTTCTTTGTGCCTTTTGTGCGCAGGTCCTTAACCTCTTCCTTGGGTATCATAATGAAATTGTTATCATCATCTATAAAGCTGACGTCTTTATATTCTGTGGTATCGGTCGTCAGATTCTTTGCTGTCAGCCTTGAGTTTATATACGCCTTAAAGCCGGTAAAGAATACTGCAAATATAGGAACACCTACAAGCATACCGATGATACCAAACCAGCCTCCGAATAATGTGATGGCAAATATTACCCAGAAACCTGAAAGCCCTGTACTTGAGCCGAGGATCTTTGGTCCGAGGATATTACCGTCAAACTGCTGGAGTATTATTACAAAAATAATGAAGTATAAACACTGAACCGGATTAACCATGAATATCAGGAATGCTGAAGGGATTGCTCCGATAAAAGGTCCGAAAACAGGCACGATATTTGTGATGCCTATTATGACACTGATAAGTGCAGCATATTCAAATTGAAATACTGTCATGATTATGAAGCATATAAGTCCGATCACAAGGGAATCCGCAAGCTTTCCCACAAAGAAATTCTGGAAAGTCTTGTTTATATATCTGATGTTGTTGATGGTATCGTTGGCAGTCTCCTTTTTCATCATACCGTAGATAGCCTTTTTGCACTGGCCGAGCATATGCTCTTTATTAGCCATAAGATAAACGGATATGATGATACCGATAATGAAATTAAGAACAAATTTAATCGCAGTAAACACACCACTCTTTATGCTGTCCATCCATTCCGTGATGCCGGGGAGCACATTTGTGGTCAGGAATTCGTAGATCTCATCCATGATCTCCGATGCACTGTAATTAAAGTTCATCTTGATATTTTCAGGGAGCTTGTCCTTGGTCTCGGTGAGCCATGTCTCAACATTCTTCTCATATGTAGGGAATGACTTGATGATTATGGTAAAGCTTTTGTACAGCTCAGGGATAACGAGCCTGAAAAATCCTGCGATCAGTAAAAAGAATATAAGGAGCGTGATCGCAATACTGAGTGTTCTGAGTCTCTTGGCGGTCTTAGGCTTTTTAGTCTTGGCTTTAAATACACGGTTTTCAAAGAAAGCACATACCGGAATCAGGATGTATGCGAGTATAAAGCCGTATATAATCGGTGCGATTATCTTAAGAAAACCGCTTATGGTATCCATAACTTTTCCAAAATGAAAAATCATATATATACAAACGGCTGACAGCATTATCACAACGAATGTTGCCATCGCTATCCTGATTATATTTTTCTGACTGTTCGAACTCATCTTTACGCCTCTTTTATATTTTAATCATGTCTGTGCTTGGCTATATTAATAATGTTTCTTATTAAAATGTTTATTGCACATACATAAAAATTTTATCACATCAAATTTTAAATTTGAACAATTCCGGGATGTAATGTTTGTGTAATATTATCAACATAAAAGCAATAAAATCCCTGATCTGTTATCTTCTCCTGCCGTTTACATAAATTTCTTATGGAAACCAATCGGATTTATGGTAATATAACGATATGGCTAAGGTTTTATCTCAGGATTATCATGAGCAGGTAAAATTACAGAATATTCAAAAACTAAGGGAACTCGAGGCAAAGCTCCCCGGTTTTTGTACTACTTTCTTCAGGGGCATCAGTGTACGGTCAGGTTCAAGGACCTGTATTGCGTACGCTTATGATCTCATAGTTTTTTTTACATATGTGACAAATTATATTCTCACGGATCCTGATCTTCCCATAAATAAGCTCGGTCTTGATGTACTTGATAAGATCACCCGTATGGACCTTGAGAATTATATCGATTATCTCTCGCTCTATACATCTGACGATGGTGTCACTCACTCAAATGATGAACACGGAAAAGCCAGAAAGCTTTCTGCAGTCCGGGGCGTATATAATTATTTCTATGAAGCAGAGCTGATTAAGACCAACCCCGCTTCCATCGTTCACAGCCCCAAGATCCACGAAAAAAATATCATAAGGCTTGATCCCGGTGAGGTCGCAAAACTCCTTGATATAGTTGATGGCGGCTCAGATCAGGAAAGCAGGCATCAGGGCAATTATCACAGGATCACCAGGGTTCGTGATATGGCTATGCTGACACTCCTCCTCGGAACCGGTATACGAGTATCCGAGTGTGTGGGACTGAATATGTCGGATATTGATTTTGATAACTGTTCTATCAGAGTAGTCCGTAAAGGCGGTAATGAGGCGGTTGTATATTTCGGAAATGAAGTTGAGGATGCCCTCAGGGATTATCTGGAGCAGAGAAAAGAAATAATACCACTCTCCGGTCATGAGAAAGCCCTCTTTTTATCAATGCAGAATCGTCGTATCTCTGTCAGGGCCGTAGAAAACCTGGTCAAAAAATATGCTTCTCAGGTGACGACATTAAAGAAAATAACGCCCCATAAACTCCGTAGTACATACGGCACCAATCTTTATAAAGAAAGTGGCGACATCTATCTCGTAGCCAGTATCCTCGGCCATAAGGATGTAAATACTACAAAGCGCCACTACGCCGATATGAATGAAGAAGCAAAACGCGCAGCCCGAAACATGGTCAAGCTGCGCAAGGAGTAAAAATAGAGCTGTTTGCTATTAGACATTTTTAAGAATATGTAATCCCCGATTTTCAAATAGAAGCGCTCGGTTCAAATGATTTAATAAACATATTCTGTGCTGTAATAAGGAATCACAATATACTGTCCCGCCTTAATCGTGTCGGTATACATATGATTGATATCCTTTACCTCGTTAATATATTCTTTATAAGATTCCTCATGAGCGTTCTGTCTGGCGATGCTCCAGAGTGTATCTCCTTTCTGAACCATATACGATGTGAAATATTTATAATATATCTGACTGTCCTCAGCCTGGGCTTTTGTAGGTACCAGCAGGCCGAGGATAACAGACATGAGGATCATGGCGAATGCAGAAGCAATTTTCAGGGGAAGGGACTTGCGCTTCTTATTCTTCCTGATCTTTCTGAAAGTATGGGATCTATTCACAGACCGGTTATCGTATCTGTCGGCGATGATCTCACCGGGACGATTCTCTGTTCTCCTGTTAATTTCATGTAATGGAATATAATTTACAGTTATCTCTCTCATAATAAGCCTCCGAATAAACGTTCGTGAACACTTGTTCTTTATTATTGACATAAATATAGCAAACGGCTGTTCGGATGTCAATACTTTTCCGAACATATTTTCCCGAAAATATGTTTGCTATTTTAAATGAGGTGTGCTATGATGGACTTATGAAAACGAACAACCGTTTTGAATATGTAAAGGAGATTGTTTATGACTAAAAGAGAAGCAATTGATTATGAAGACGGCTTCGAGCCCGAGATAAAACGGGGCAAGATTTCCGCAAAGCAAAAGGAAATCCTTGATTATATTAAAGATATCATTCTTCAGAAAGGTTATCCGCCGACAGTTCGTGATATATGCGAGGCAGTCAACCTTCGGTCCACATCATCTGTCCACGCCCATTTGGAGACTCTGGAAAAGCGGGGCTATATAAAGCGTGACCCAACCAAGCCCAGGGCCATAGAGATCATTGATGACTCGTTCCGTATGGTCCGCCAGGAGATGACCAGTATACCTGTTGTAGGTCAGGTTGCAGCCGGCATGCCTATCCTTGCCCAGCAGAATATTGAGAGCTACTTCCCTCTCCCCGTTGAGTTTGTACCCAATAAGGAAACTTTCGTCCTCAAGGTAAAGGGAGACTCCATGATCAATGTCGGTATATTCAGTGGCGACAGCATCTTTGTGGAGGTTACCAATACTGCCAGAAACGGCGATATAGTAGTCGCTCTCATCGATGACTCTGCAACTGTCAAGACTTTCTACAAGGAGGATGGCCATATCCGCCTCCAGCCGGAAAATGACAGCATGGACCCGATCATCGTTGATAACTGCGAGATCCTCGGCAAAGTCTTCGGAGTGTTTCGTCTCTGCAGATAAGCTGTTGATATAATGTCTTAATAACAAAATATATCTCCCTGTGCATTGAGGATGCGAAACAGACTCTTAGCACAGGGAGATATATTTTTTATAAACAGAGAACACGAAAAAACAAAGTAATCTAACGCATTGAGGCGCGGAGCAGACTCTCAGCGTTAGATTACTTTGTTTTTAATGTTAAGCATCTATTCAGATTTCTTTCTCGACAAAAAATCGAAGTCTTCATCTTTGTAGCAAAACAATATCATTATCACAAGCCATATCATACAGCATGTGATATAGCAGTCTGCCACATTAAATATCGGGAAATCAATCAGATTAAAATATATAAAATCCCTGACATAACCGAGGAAAAAACGGTCGATTGTATTACCCAGAGCCCCTGCGAGTATAAAGGCGAGGCATATATGAAACTTAATATATTTTTTATCGTCAGGAACCTTTATATAAACATATGCTATAAAGGCAAATACCACAACCGAGATGATCAGAAATATTATCCTGCTGTTCTGGAGCATTCCAAATGCTGCACCGAAATTTTCCAGATATCTGAACTGTATTACTTTATCAATGATAATGATCGGATCACCCTGCTTTAAACCGGTGGCCCATATTTTTGTGATCTGATCGAGCCATATCAGTATGGCGCATAAAACCAGATCAATGATTATCATTATTATCTTAGACTTTCTTTTCATCACTCTTTTGCATCATCCTCTGTAAAGTGAATCTGGCCGATGGCATCAAGCATCTCCTGCTCTGTTACATCATCAGATATTACGGCTTTGCCGACTTTTTTCAGCAGACAGAAGCTGACACTCTTGTCGGTGGCTTTCTTGTCACTTTTTACAAGCTCAATTATGGCATTAGGGTCAATATCCGTAATGGTTATCGGCAGGTTAAACGGTACAAACATATCCCTGATCTCATAGAAATCTTCCATATCAAGCATACCCTTTTTCCATGAGATATATGCCGCGCATACGGATCCGAGGGCAACGCACTCGCCGTGCATCAGCTCAAAATTTTTATATTTCTCAATGGCATGACCGATTGTATGACCAAAATTAAGTGTCTTTCGTAGTCCTGTCTCAAATGGATCCTGCTCAACCACTCTGGCTTTTAACTCACAGCATCTCTCGATCATCTCACCTAATATGTCAGCCTTTAAATCAAAGATGCCATACATATTTTCAAGTATCCATTCATAAAATGCTCCGTCCATAATCAGGCCGTATTTAAGGACCTCTCCCATTCCGGAATAATACTGTCTCGCCGTTAATGACTTAAGGGTGGATGTATTTATATAAACGAGCCTGGGCATTTTAAAGGCACCTATCATATTTTTGTATCCGTCAAAATCAACGCCTGTCTTGCCACCGACACTGCTGTCAACACACGCAAGTAATGTTGTGGGTATCTGGATGAAATCAATACCCCTCATGTATAATGACGCCGTAAAGCCTGCCAAATCTCCGACTACACCACCGCCGAGGGCGGCGATTATATCTTTTCTGTTAAATTTATGCTCTACAAGAAAACCTAGAGCATCTCTTACCACATCGAGATTCTTGTTTTCTTCTCCGGCCTCAAAAGTGTATGTATATACTTCCTTAAATGCTTTTTTAAGCTGATTTGTGACTTTCTCGGCATATAAAGGACCTACAGACGAGTCAGTTATAATACAGCACTTTGTGCCTGCAAAACCAAGCTCCTTAACGGCAGGGCCGAGTGCCTGAAACGATTTTTCAAACATTATATCGTAGCAGGGCTTCTTATTTAATTTAACATTTAAAACTGATGACATATAAATACTCCGATATATTTTTTTACCCGGTAATTATACCATGTTTGTAATGGATTTATAACTCATTTACATGATTCTTGTTATCACTGGCAATGCCTTTTTTCTCATTTTCTTTACGTTTGTTCATTATTTCCATCCGCTTCCTGAGGACTTCATCTCTCTCCGGATTTGAAGATGCTTTTTTAGATTCTATTGCTTCGTCCTTAATGAGTTCCTTTAAATCCGCTTTTTCCTTAGCAGGCTGTTTTACTTCGGGAGCTTTGTTTTCATTTATTTTTTCTTCGTTTTTAATCTCGATGGTTTTCTCGTTAAATTTATCTATCTGATCGGCAACTCCTCTTTTTCTGTTAAAGTACCTGTCTATGCCATCAAGCTTTTTGACACCTGTAGCAGCAAAGTTATTGATATCTTCTGCAAAGCTCCTGCGTTCTCTTCCGTTTTGGAATACGCCTCTGAACATGCTACTGTCAATCCTGTCCATATATGCCTTAGAGGCGTTCTTAAGCTTATCAAAAGCTTTCATTATCTGAACGGGAGTATTGCTGTCACTTAATTCTGCCACCTCATCCAGAGCATCACTCATGGCATTAAACTCATCTGACTGATTACTTTTATGAGCTTTTAGTTTTTCAAGTTTTTCCTGCATTACAGTAGCCATCTCTGCAAGAGAATCAATGCTGTCTTTTAAATTAAGCATTTTTTCATAATGATTCTCTCTCATACGGGGCAGGAAATAAGCCGGATCGGCTACTGCATGAACCTGATTCTTGATTATACTTCCGTCATAATCTATTACCGGTTCATCATCAAGTTTTGAATAGCCGGCATGGAGCTCACCCGTATATCCCGTAGTCTTAAATGGTTCAATTTTGCCGTCTTTAAACTGAAGGCCGTAATCCGATATAGAGGTATTCAGGTCTCCGCCTTTAGCCCTCAGGTAATTAAACTCATCAGGATGGAGCAGACTGTTTTCGGCCAGGTGATCTGAGACGATTTTTTCTCCCAGTCCGTGAAGAAACTGGCTGAAAGTTGTCCCCGGCTCTACGCCCAGTCTTTTTGCACTGTTATCATCAATGGGATAATCAACAATATTTGTGGTTGTATCGAATAACGCTTTTGATAATGCACTAATATTTCTTGCTTTATCGGATGATGAAACTATGACTCCCGCCAGGTCCAGGGCAGTTCTCGGATCATTGGCGTACTGCTCCAGTCCCGGATACTCTCCGTCCTGAATCTGATCAGCGATTTTTTCAGCCTCCTGGGCCAGTTCTATATTTAATTCACCTTTACGTGCAAGGAACTGCTCTAACATATTTACGAGAAATTCCGGATCCCGCTTGGGAGTATTCTGATTCTCAAACCCCGACTTCCCCATAGGCTCTCCGAGATACTCCGAGTATCCTTCACCTGCCTCCATCTCTTCTTTAGATGCAGTACCTTCGACTATTTTAATGAGCAGCCCGATATAGAGGTCAGCCAGTTCATTATATTTTTTCTGATTTTCAAGTTCTTTTAATTTTTGAGAATATAAATTAGGCATATCAAATTTCCTTTTAAACGATTTAATAATTTATATTATTATACATAAAAAAACTCTGAAATACACGGCAATTCATGTATCTCAGAGTCTTAATGTTTAATGGAACTGATTAGTTTTCGTCTCCGTTGTCATCATTCTCAGAGATGAATCCTGATATATCTACTCCTTCGGGAACAAGTACATAAATTGAATTTGTAATAGGCTTAGCCTGTCCGTTAAGTGCATATGCTGAACCAAATGAGAAATTAAGCACATCTCTTGCAAGGTCCGGTGCACAGAATGAAAGGTTTAAAATAACAGCCTTGCCGTCAAGAAGTGAATTTGTCACATTCTTGGCATCTTCCATTGATGTTGGTTTGATGAGCTCGAGCTCGTACTGTGAACCGCTTATCTGCTTTTTCTTGTTTGAACCTATTGATGTCACTTTTGATGTCCTTATCTGCTTATCAACAGCATCCTTTAATGATTTCTTGGGTTTTACTTCGTATTCCTCATCCTCATCGTAATCATCATAGTAATCGTCTGCTGAATCATTATTCCCCTTTATATTGAGGCTGCTGAAAAACTGATCAATTGCTCCCATTTTATAAATCTCCTCTTCGAGTATATTTGATGAAAAACATTTTTCACCAATAAATATTTCACAAATAATATTATGTCAACAAAATTGTGTTATGTCAACAAAAATCTTGCAAAAACCCGAAAAAATTTATAAATTTCAGGAAAATAATAATTTTATGTTACCTGATCAGTGAATATCCGAAACCATTACATATAGCATCCACTTCAACTCCGTCACGACAAAGAGGACAACTGTCTGTAGGGAAACTCTGGTAATCGGGAAGATCAGCAGTTGAGTAAAGGGACCTGATAGGTATGCCGCATATCTGTGGAGCCACTGAATATATAGCCGAAATACCAACTACTTCTCCCTTGTAAAAACCTATTGTACGGATAGCGCTCTGGAGTGTCTCACCTGTAGTCGCAGTGTCGATCAGTATTAGTACTTTCTTGCCCTTAACCATGTGCTGGTTGTTTTCTCTGAACATCATCTGACCGCTCGTATTGTACTCGGGACTGGTAATATACATGGTTTTATGGGCATTTGCAGAAATGATACCTGCCTTGGTCATCTTATTGGCCATATACGCACCGACTACTTCCATGCTGTTAAGACAGAGGATTGTGTCTATTATGTCAGATACCATATACATCTCAGCCAGTTCCTCACCTGTGGCTCTGGCCTCACGCTGACGGGATTTCATATCCGTCAGGTCCATATAATAGTTTACATGGGAATTGGGTGTGACGAAATGCCCGGGTATATATCTGAGCACCACATCCTTGTTTTTTGAATAATCGATCTTTTTGTAATCCTGCATTGGTATAACCCCCTTTTCTTAACTTAAGGTTAACATAAAATACTTATGATAACCAACCAAATTAGTAACCAATAACATTGTACCAAAGAAATGACACAAATTCCATATTTTATATCAGATTTGCACAAAAA
>CADBFE010000078.1 GCA_902793845.1 uncultured Lachnospiraceae bacterium
CTCTGTAGAACCTCTGAGTGAACCGTCATCTGCAGTACCGTCACCTGTTGTATCAACGTTGTCTGTCACATCATAGGGATAAATCTTTACTACATTACGGACTGCCGTATCACACTGTAATGAGAGATACTCCTTGTAGTTGTCTACCTCAAATACAGCTTTGGCTGTATCCCTGACTCTCCACATAACTGCTACAGCTACTACTACGGGATTACCGAGGACATCGTTTACCTTCTGCTTGCTGTTTGAGAGTGTCATAACTTTAAGAGATATCTTTTTGGTAGGCACCTCATATCCGGTAACTGTTGTACCGTTTGTGCTTACTGAAACGGGTGCCCCGGGAAGCTTTACATCGCCGCTCTGTCCGAGCTTTGTATTAGCAGCAGGGTTAAAAGCAGTGCAGAAAGGGTTTACCCAGAAAAATCCGTCGCCCTTAAGTGTGCCGACATATTTACCAAACAGGGTGAGAACCAGTGCTTCGTTGGGCTTAAGGACCTTAAGGCCAAGGAGCAGGATCCAGCCGAATCCAAGGTAGATACCTATAAGGAAATTGCCGAGATAAAAATCGTACTCGGTGCATACCATCATGCCGGGTATGGCAAGGATATAAAGAATGATAACAAGGAACAGCATGAAGCCGCCGATCTTGTGACCTCTTAAGATTTTTTCCTGTACATTTGTGTTCATAATCATTTCCCTCCTTTAAATGTATGGGTGTTTTGTTTTGATATCATTATGATATCATCGAGATTTTATTTTGTCAATATTAAATGTATGAGATAAAAAAGGTCCCCCTCCACGCTGAGTGCGAGCACAATGCGTGGCGGGGGAGCCTTTTTTATCCCTGAACTTTAAATCCATTTTTTAAGCATCACCTGACAATCGTCCCATAAAGGCCTTAAGTCTCTCATCCTCGGAAGAAAAGAGCTCAGCCGGCGTACCTTCGGCACGGATAACTCCATGCTCCATAAATATCATCCTGTCAGATACATCTCTTGCAAAACTCATCTCATGAGTAACGATGATCATCGTCATATGCATGGCTGCCAGATCCCTGATAACCTTGAGCACCTCTCCTGTAAGTTCCGGATCCAGGGCCGATGTAGGCTCATCAAAGAACAGTATCTGGGGCTCAAGTGCCAGGGCTCTCGCAATGGATACTCTCTGTTGCTGACCACCCGAGAGGTTGCACGGATACTCTTTTGCCTTGTCGGACAAGCCGAGTTTGGCCAGCATCTCCATGGCCTTTTCCTCTGCCTGCTTTTTATCTTTACCTGCAAGTATCAGTGGCTCTGTGATATTCTTTAGCACACTGTAATGTGGAAACAGATTGAAATTCTGGAATACGAGTCCGAAAGTCTTTCTGATCTCCTTTAACTCATTTCCCTTTGCATATACGATATGCCCATCTTCTTCCCTGGCAGCATATTTGCCGTTATATACAAGGCTGCCGCCGTCCATGGTCTCGAGCATGCATGCACATCTTAAAAAGGTGGACTTGCCTGAGCCCGACGGACCTATGACCGATACCACTTCGCCTTTATTTACCGTGAGTGATATTCCCTTCAGTATTTCAAGGCCGTCAAAGGATTTTTTGCAGTTTTCTATCTTAAATAATTCCATTTATTAAATCCTGTAATAATCATAATGTTTCTCAACCATCTTGCATACATGAGCAACTATCAGGTTGAAAATATAATAAAACACTCCGGCTGCCATAAGAGGCATCAGACTGGCTTCCTTGGCTGCGATCTGCTTTGCCATGGTAAACATCTCTGCTGTAGCTATGGCAAAGGAAAGGGAAGTATCCTTGACAAGTGTGATGATCTCATTTGTCATGGCCGGGAGTACTCTCTTAAACATCTGAGGCATGATGATCTTTACAAAAGTCTGGGTCCTCGTATATCCCAGCATCTGGGCTGCTTCATACTGGCCCTTTGGTACCGACTGGATACCAATTAAGCGAAAAAGCTATTATGACTGCTATAAATCTGTACCCCTGAGTCACCTGTATGCCAAATCCATAGTAGGGCAGGAAATAGATCACGATGATCTGGAGCATAAGAGGCGTACCTCTCATCACGGATATATATGCTCCTGCCAGTACAGACAATAACTTATTTTTACTCATACGCAGCAGCGTAAGCGGCAGACCAAGCGGTATCGAAAATAACAGTGTCAATAAAAATATTGACACTGTCACTCCCATTCCGCTCATTAAGATTTGAAACATTGTGGAAAAATTCATAGATTACTTTCCTAAGCAGACTGACTCGGGGATACCGTAGTCAGCGTATTTCTGAGCAATCGTATCAAGGGTTCCGTCCTCAGCCATCTCATTAAGAGTAGCCTGAACAGTATCGCGGAGTTCCTCATTGCCAAGCTTAAAGCCTACGCCGTACTGCTCCGATGAGAGCTGCTCATCGAGGATAAAGAATCCTCCGTCATTCTGACCTACGAGATAGTTTGCAACACCTATATCGATACATACAGCATCGAGTACTCCCTGCTGGAGATCCATAAATGCAGTATTGTAATCGCCGTACTGTGTGAGTGTACCAAATGTCTCAGCGACATCTGCCCTGTCACCTTCAAGAGCCGCAAGGGCACTTGAATCCTTCTGTACACCTACGTTCTTGCCCTCAAGATCTGCAAGACCTTTGATGTTTTCATCCATTACGATTACTACCTGGCTGTTGTCTACATAAGGCTCTGTAAATGTATACTGATCCTCACGTCCGTTAATGGTAAATCCGTTCCAGATACAGTCGATTGTGCCTGAGTTAAGCTCAGCATCCTTGGCATCCCAGTCGATAGGCTGCTTTACCAAAGTCCAGCCGTTACGGTTGCATACTTCCTCAGCGAGTTCAAGGTCAAAACCTGTATAATCGCCATTGTCATCCATATAACCGTAAGGAGGAAACTCTGCATCAAAACCTACTGTAAATGTTGTCTTTTCTCCTGATGCCGACTCAGCATCTGTGTTACCGCCTGCTGCATTTCCGCATCCTGCGATCATAGATACAGAAAGGATGCATGCCATCACAAGTCCTAAAAACTTAAACTTTTTCATCTTATCTCTCCTATAAAAATATTTTATAAAATCCTTAGTGATAATATCATAAGTTTTTCGCATTAGCAATTTAAAGCTGTTGTAACAGCGTTTAAGATAACCTCTGCACGATCTCCATTTGTGTTCCAGTTAGCATAATTTCGCCGATTTTTTTACCGAACTTTCACCGAACTTCGCCGAACTTTCACCGACGTTTTCACCGATTTTCCATGGTAAAAACTCCTTTGTAATCATATTCCAGCGGTTATACCACCGAATCAGTTCGTATACTTTGCATATACGTCTTCTACATATGTCTCCGGGGTAGCCTCCTCGACCACTCCTGATTTTGGATCAAATATAACTTTCCGTCTAAGTCTCTCATATAAGACAGAGCCGATAGTATCCATTACCTGCTTCATCATATCCGGATCAGCAAATAACCTTCTAAAGAACTCGTCATTCTGTTCATAGCGTTCCGCTGCAACTGTCGGGAAGTCTTTCGAGAATAACAACATAAATGTAGATCTGTCGTTATTCTTGGCATAATCCTGCCACTTCTCCTGCTTAGCATAATCGTTCTCCATCTGGACAAGGACTTTATCCATCTCGGTAAACTGCGTTCCGAACTTCTCATTAATCTTATCAATGATTACTGTAAGCGGATCTTTTTTCTTTTCCTTGTGGCCTGCTTCACCTGAAATTGGTACATATCCTCCATCAGATCCTTCAAGTTCTATCGAGCCTTCAAAATCTTTCTCAAGCTTGTAATACTCAAGTAGAACCTTATCATCGATATCTACCTTCTCACGGCTCCCTTTAGGTAGCATCGTATACAGGAATTTGGAATACACACTGAACTTGTGTATATCCTTATCAAAAAGCCTGCACACCTGTGTAATATACGAATACACACGGTTAAACATTGCAAGTGTGGATTTGAATACATCCTGCCTCTCGTCCTCAAGAACAAGAAAACGTTCTACCGCCGGCCTAAGCTGTCCTTGCAGTTTCCCAAGATCACCTGCTGTCTGCGTATCATTTGAATAAAATATATCCGCGAATCCTTCTATCTCACTTGTTTGATATACCCTAAATCCATCAAGCGTATTCTTCATATCGTAAATTACATTAGGATCTGTCTCCTCAAGAAGAACTGTCTCTTCATAGAAAGGTTCAAATGATCCTTTTATATCCTCGGCTGAATTTACAAAATCAAGAACGAAAGTATCCTGTTTACCGGGCGCAGTGCGATTTAGTCTTGATAATGTTTGTACTGCTTTCACCCCAGAGAGCTTCTTATCAACAAACATGGTATGAAGAAGAGGCTCGTCAAATCCTGTCTGATATTTTTCCGCAACAACAAGAATTCCATAATCATCCATATGGAATGCCTCCGGTAAAGCTCTCTCTTTTATGGTTTCACCGTTCTTATCCTTGTTGATTCCTTCCTCAGTATATGAAACTCCGTCATCTGTTATCTCCCCGGAGAACGCTACAAGTACATCGAGATCTTTATAGCCCTTTTCCTCAATCTGTCTCTTAAATTCCTTCACATATCTCACGGCATGTAAGCGTGAAGGTGTAACAACCATCGCCTTTGCTCGACCACCCATCTTATGACGTGTAATATTCATAAAATGCTCAAGCATAATGGTTGTCTTCTGTGATATGTTGTGCGGATGAAGCGTTTCATAGTTAAGAATAGCTTTTGCCCCGGCTGTAGTATCAAGCTCCGGATCATCATCAATAGTCTTCAAGATCTTGTAATACATCTTATATGTCATGTAATTCTTCAAGACATCAAGTATAAAGCCCTCTTCTATGGCCTGACGCATAGAGTAGATGTGGAACGGATGATATACTCCCTCGGCATCCTTTGTGCCAAACATCTGAAGGGTCTTACCTTTCGGAGTAGCTGTAAATGCAAAGAACGAAAGGTTCTTATGGATGCCCTGTGCTGCGAGTTCATCCAAGAGACGATCTTCATCATCTTTACGATTCTTCTCGTCCTCTTCTTCCATTTCGGCGTATTCTTTGAGGATTTCTTCTGTATCTGCAAGTGCTCTCTTAAGCTTCTTTGCTGCATCACCGGTCTGCGAAGAATGTGCTTCATCGACAATTATGGCAAATCTCTTATTATTAGCATTTACCTCTTTATATATAACCGGGAACTTCTGTAATGTGGTTATGATAATTCCGGCACCACCGTTGATCGCTGTCTTCAGCTGCTCGGAATTCTTATCTATCTTCTGAACAACTCCTTCTACATGATCAAACTGATATACTGTGGACTGCAACTGGCTATCAAGCACCCTACGATCAGTAACGATGATAACAGACTGGAATATCTTCTCATCCATATCATTATGAAGGCCGGAAAGCCTATGTGCCAACCATGCAATGGAATTGGATTTACCGGAACCGGCACTATGCTGAATCAAGTAATTCTTTCCGGAGCCATTTTCCTTAACATCCGCAAGAAGCTTGGTAACTACATCAAGCTGATGGTATCTCGGAAATATCATAGTTTCCGATTTCACATCACCGGTCTTCTTGTCAAATCCCTGTTGAAGATGCATATACTTCTGCAATATCTCAAGCAACCTGTCCTTGCAGAGAACATTTTCCCAAAGATAAGCAGTATCATATCCGTTTTCATTATTCGGATTACCCTTGCCTCCGACTTTGCCTGCCCCTGCACTTCCCTGGTTGAACGGAAGGAAATAAGTATGTGGACCGGCCAGCTTTGTAGTCATATATACATTGGTAAGATCCACTGCAAAATGTACAAGCACGCGCTCCTTAAAGGTAAAGATCGCATCCTTTCCTGCTCTATCAAATTTATACTGATTTATGGCATTTGCTGTATTCTGTCCGGTGAACTGACATTTAAGTTCCATAGATACCACAGGAATACCATTTACAAAAAGAACAATATCTATGCTGTTCTCATTCTTTAGTGAATAATGAAGCTGTCTGGTACAATGAAGAATATTTGCCTCATACTGTGTCTTGCTTGTCTCATTAAGGGATGTCTCCGGCTTCCAAAAGACAGTGCGAAACTTGATGCCACGGTCAGTAAAACCATGGCGTAATACATTCAGAAGATTTGTCTGCTTAACCTCTTTCATAAAGCGGTCAACAATCTGCTTCTCAGCAGTATCGCCGTATATCTTTACATACTTATCCCAGAGCTTTGGCTGGCTCGCCTTTATGAAAGATACAAAAGTGCCCTCATCCAAACCCTTCTCACGGTTAAAGGTTGAGGGATCCCCCTTTATATATCCACCGGCAGTAGTGAGATATTCTTCGATATCCTGCTCAAAGCGTTTTTCTTTTACATCAAAATCTTCAGGCATTGGCTACACCTCCTTTTTGCCGGTAACGACTTCGTATATGAGGGATTTTTTATATTCTTGAAGTTTACTTATCACTGCTTTTCTATTTGCAATAATCTTTTCAATATTACTGCATTTTTCATTCAAATAATCAGCAATTTCAACTTGTTCATTATATCCTGGAAGAACTGCATAAAAATCAAGAACTTCTGACAGCGATATACTGTATTGATTAGCTGTTCCATGAGCTATCAAATTAAGATGTTCACGATACCTTTTAATCAACAAAAAATAATATATATAATCTTTATTTATGCCATCCCTATTCCTTAAACAAACAGCATTTTGATTTAAAAGTGCCCCGTCTAATTCAATTGGAAGTCTAGCTAATTGTCCTACAGCCGAATTCACAACTCTAGGATGGCTTCCCACTGTTGTCATCAATATATCCCCAGCATGCAATATTACTTTCTCGTACTCAGGTTCTATTTTCTCAACATGCATTTCGGGTTTTAATACAGTCCCCTCCTTAATTTCACTTACTCGTACTACTGGGATTCCATTTGCTTTAAACTTATCCGCTTTAAATGCAAATCCTTTATCTGTTGAAAAACACTTATCTAGTTTTGTGGAAGACCAAGTTTCAGGTATTTCACTAGTCCAATCAACACCACTTTCTTTCATCTCCACATCAGTATTCAATCCTTTTGTGACAGCCTCGGTGATAACCGATAATTTGTATTCTTTCAGCTTTTCAATAATCTGCTCCTGCTTGGCTATGATTTCATCGATCTTTGAGCACTTGGAATCCAAATAACATATTATTTGCCTCTGTGTTGTTATATTGGGTAACGGAACTATTTCTGATGAAAGCATATTTTTTATATCTAAATTCTGTATCCCTGTTGTCTGCTTAATATAATTCCATACATAATTATTTGAATAAAATGTTATCAAAATATACAAAAAGAACTTAGGGTCTACATTATATGAGACGCATAGTCTTTCCATAAAATTAGCAAATAGAGCCTCATATTCTTTATCAAAAATAACAGCTCTTCCAACTGGTGTTTTTTCTCCCCCACCGGATTTTTCAATAAGAATATCACCTTTATGCAGAATCAACCTTTTTTTTACTTCCGGTGCATAGTTTCTAACAGTCAGATCCTTATTGTCAGCGAACTTAAATGCCGCATAATCAAAATCAGCTATTCTTAAACATATCACATCATTTTTATCATTTTGTTTTTCGTCGCCCCAAGCTCCACCGTCTCTTGATTTAATGCAGGATTTCATACGAATAATATCCCATTCTGATGGTATTTTGCCAATCCACTCAACCCCACTGTCCTTCATCTCTCTCATTTTGAGCTTCTCTTCCTTTTCTTGACTTCTTTTTCCACACCTTTGATACTCTTAAGGTATTCTTCTTCTACCGGAGACAAGGTAATCTCCTGATACTTCCGATACTCTGTCTTTGCCTTTTTCATAGCCTCATCATGGCTGACCTTTCCTGAGCCTTCCAAAAGTTTTCGATTTCCGGAAGTCAGGATAGAATCCAACTGCTCTACATAATCACTCATATACATGGGTTTATGCTCAATGGCATTGATTTCCGCCAGATCAAAGTAACCTGATACGAGGTTATTGAGGATCTTCAACTCGTCTTCTTTCAAATAATTCTTGGCAACTCCTATATCTTTGAGCGACGGTAACTCTCCTGAAAAGGAAGTTAATCCCATAAACGGCTTCTCGGCATTCGCTCTTTCATAGATCACCTCCGCTGCCGTATGCCCATGCGCTGCAAAATGCAGTTTATTCTGTACTATTTTAAAGAATTGTATGGATTCCTCACTTTTCGGATTATAATCTACGCTGGTTGCGTACAGATCCAATACCTGTCTGTAAAGCACCTTCTCTGAAGAACGGATATCACGAATCCTATCTAAGAGTTCTTTCCAATAGTTTCCGCCACCATTTCCTTTTAGGCGTTCATCATCCATGGCAAAGCCCTTGATCATATATTCCTTCAAGACAGAATTCGCCCATATACGAAACTGAGTACCTCTCTGCGACTTTACTCGATATCCAACAGAAATAATGACATCCAGATTAAAATACTCAAGATTCCTTTCTACCTGTCTGCCACCCTCATTTTGAACTGTTGCAAAAAATGCAACAGTTGCCTCTCGAACCAATTCCCCTTCTTTAAAAATTTTATTAATGTGTCGAGAAATAGTAGATTTATCCCTCTGAAACAGCTCTGCCATTTGATCTATTGTCAACCATACCGTCTCATTTTGGAGATTAACCTCCAGCTTACTCAGTCCATCTTCTGTCTGATAGATTACAACTTCACCTTTATTTTCCATCAGCGAAACACCTCCTCAAGACTTCCGGACAGTTCTTTTTCAAGTTCCAAAATCTCTGCCATGATCTCCTCAGAGGGTTTTGGAGCTTCATATTTATAGAAATAGCGGGTAAAAGGTATCTCATATCCCACCTTTGATTTTTTTGTATCGATCCATGCATCAGGAGCAAAGGGAAGCACTTCCCGTTTGAAATACTCCTGTATATCTTCTTTCAGAGGTACATTTTCTGTATCACGCAAACTGCTGTCTGCTTCAGGTTTGCCTTTCTTAAGTATCGGTTTGCCATCCTCGCCAACAATCGGTCTCTCTACTGTGATCTTGGTATATCCAAAATCAGCATTATCAAAAATCTTGCTAATTTCATTTTCAACAAAATCGCCATATATCTTTGTAATATCAGCTATCTGCAACTCCGTAATATCATTTCGTTTATTACCAAGAGCTTTGCGCCTCTTCTCATACAGCCCATTAGCATTTATAAGCTGTACTTTACCTTCCCTAACGGTTCCCGCCTTCTTGTTGGAAAGCACCCAAATATACGTAGCGATACCGGTGTTATAGAAAATATCATTTGGAAGGGCAATGATAGCTTCCAAAAGATCATTTTCGAGAATATATTTCCTGATATCAGATGGTCCGCTTCCCGCATCTCCGGTGAAGAGCGGTGATCCATTATGAATAATGGCAATTCGGCTTCCACCCTGGCTGATATCCTTCATTTTGGATATAGCAGTCATAAGGAAAAGCATCTGACCGTCACTTGCAGCCGGAAGACCCGCACCAAATCTGCCGCCGAAGCCCAACTTTGCTTCTTCTTCTATCTTTGCTTTTTCATTTTTCCACTCACGTCCAAATGGCGGATTGCTCAAGATATAATCGAATGTCTGACCTTTGAACTGATCGTCAGACAAGGTATTTCCATCTTTTATGAAATCAGCGTTATTTCCCTTGATGAGCATGTCTGCCTTACAGATAGCGAAAGTCTGATCATTGATCTCCTGCCCGAAAGACACCAACTCGGTAGACGCATTAAGACTATGCAAATACTCCTCTGCTACAGAAAGCATTCCTCCGGTTCCGCAGGCAGGATCATATATAGTCTTTGCCACATTATTGCCGGAAAGAATATCGTTATCATCATAGAAAAGTATATTGACCATAAGCTGGATCACTTCTCTCGGGGTATAGTGCTGTCCGGCATCCTCGTTGTGCGCCTCGGAAAATCTACGGATGATTTCCTCAAAGATATATCCCATTTCAAGGTTGGATATCTCACTTGGATGAAGGTTTGCTCTTTCTGTCGTAAACTCCTTCAAAACAATATAGAGAATATCCTTATTCGCCATTGTGGTTATATGACCATCAAACTTAAATTTTTCAATAATGTCCCTGACATTTTCAGAGAAACCGTTCAGATAGTCCTTAAAGTTATCCTCAATATTATCAGGATCAGCCATTAGTCTTTCAAAGGTATATTTGCTCGTATTATAAAAATCAAAACCGGAAGCCTTTCTGAGAAGGACATCCTTCATAGGGAGATTCTTTACTTCCTCATACTTGGCAAGAACCGCATCCTTGGTGTCTGATAAGATACAGTCAAATCTACGTATAACTGTCAACGGAAGAATTACCTCTCCGTACTCATGAGGTTTATATACTCCGGTTAATTTATCTGCTATCGCCCAGATAAGATCCGCCTTTTGATCAATTTTTGCGCTTCTGTTAGCCATAAAAAACCTCCAAATCCTGGTCTATATATATAATTATACTCGGGAGCAGTCCCATATAATGGTCTTAATCCCGAATTCTTTACAGTTACTCTTTCTTTTCGTCGTCTCTGTCAGCGTCAATAAACTCAATAATTTCTTGCAACTTACTACCATGCCAGGCTCCTCAATCATTGAACTGAACACCCGGTTTTATCATAAAAACGCGTATAAAACGCCAATTTCAATTATATCATATCTGTCTTTTTGAAAGGAGATTGTTTCCATGAATGAAAATTAAAAGAAAAACACAATTACGTCGGAAGAAAAAGAACTACTTCAAATAGATTGCGAATGCCGCAAATAAAAAATCCGTGTTATAACACATCTTTACTTACAGATGTCTGTCATAACACGGAAAGCGTGGACCTGGGGGGATTCGAACCCCCGTCCGAAACATCCGCCATTGCCCTTCTACCATCATAGCCGTAACAGCTCCGGTAGCTTCATGATACGCCCGCTATCTCAAAGCTTTGATAACGTCGTTTCCTACATGATTGACGCCGGGATTTCAGAGTGTAGGTGCTCTGAAGCCGACGCGTTGCCAATTAGGCAGCGAATGCTAAATTATCTTCAGCGATTATGTTTAATTTGCGGTTTAACGCACCAGCCTGCGGATGGCTTCTTCAACTTAAGATACCCCGTCGAAACCAGTCAAGCCCATATGTGATTGTTTATATTAATTATACAGCATAAAGCTGTATAAAAATATCGGATAATTATTTGAGACTTATCTTAAACTCCCTCTCAGCCTCTCTCTTCATATCTTTCTTTTGAATATCGGCCCGCTTATCATAAAGCTTTTTACCTTTTGCAAGTCCGAGCTCAAGCTTTGCCTTGCCGTCTTTAAAGTATACCTGAAGGGGCATGATGGTAAATCCCTGCTCTGCGCTGCCTCCGACCAGTTTGTCTATCTCGCTCTTATGGAGGAGGAGTTTCCTGGGACGCAGAGGGTCCTTATTAAAGATATTGCCTTTTTCATAAGGACTGATATTCATACCGAGGATAAAAGCTTCACCCTTATCTATCTTGATATATGCTTCCTTGATAGAGCATTTACCATCCCTTAAAGACTTGACCTCCGTACCGACGAGGGCCAGCCCGGCCTCAAACTTCTCATTTATAAAGTAGTCATGATATGCTTTTTTATTGTTAGCTACGAGCTTTGTTCCTTTTTCTTTCATTGCCTTAATATTATAACATGATTATTCTTAAAATCATTTAACCTGTAGTTCAGTTTTTACTCCATTATGAGATCAAAGTCAATTGTCTTTAAATGAGTATCGACCGCCACAGCCTTTACCTTAACTGATTCGCCCAGAGTATATTTTATGCCACTGTGGATGCCGTATATGACAAGATGCTTTTCGTCATATTCAAAATAATCCCCGGGTATCTTTGATATATGTACGAGACCCTCAACAGTATTTTCAAGCTCCACATAGATGCCAAATGAAGTGACTCCCGATATGGTTCCGTCATATATCTCACCTATATGATTCTCCATATACTTGGCTTTCTTT
>CADBFE010000079.1 GCA_902793845.1 uncultured Lachnospiraceae bacterium
GGTGATTTCAGAGACCTGGCAGAAGCTGAGGAAGCAGGCAATAAGTATGCTAAGCTGGCCCTCGATACATACTGCTACAGAGTAGCAAAATATATCGGTTCATACATTATGGCCATGCAGGGAGTAGATATCATCGCACTCACAGCAGGAATCGGCGAGAATAACTACAGAGTCAGAAGAGGTATCTGTGATTACCTCGGATATCTTGGCGTAAATGTTGATGATGAGAAACTTAAAGTTAGAGGCGAAGATCTCATCGTATCTACAGATGACAGTAAAGTAAAGGTGATGATAGTTCCTACAAATGAGGAGCTTGCCATCGCAAGACAGACACTTGAACTGGTGAAATAATTCACAAGATTAATAAAAAAAATAAAAGGTTTTCCGCATTGCGCTTGTGCTTAGCGGGAAACCTTTTATTTTTTGTATCGTAAATACTGAATTTAGAACTGAGCCATCGACTGTACGGCATGTCCCTTTATGAGACATTTGTAATGCTCCTCCATCTTTGCGAGGAGAGTCGGCGAATATTTTTTGTGAGAACCATACTCGATGAGTATATTACTCATTTTGAGGAACTCTTTTTTATCCTCATCGCCTCTGTTTAAGATGAGATAAAACTTCTCATCATCCGGATTTTTGTACAGAGTGCTCTGGCCGTTAAATGATTCATTTAATATACGGCACGCCTGGCCTACAGTTTCAAGGTCGTCAAATACAAAGAGTCTCACGTCTGTCAGCCTTGAGTCGTTGTCACCCTGGATAGGTTTTTTCTCATTTTCTGCATTTGCAGCCTGAGCAGATGAGGTGATTTTCTTAAACAGGTCAAACATGACATTCTCATTGCCGAGATTTTCAATGAGCGACTGGAGGGCTTCCGTGCCGACTATCTCAATCCGTGCAGAGCCTGCAACAGCAGGAGGATTTGCAGGAGCCGGTTTCTCCTCATTGTCAAATATCTCATCGAATCCGTCCTCGGAATCTTCATCATCATACTCGTCATCATAACCGTCGCTGTCACCCTCCATCACAGACGGAGCAAATCTTGAAAATCTCGTATCGAGCTCTTCGGGATTCTGAACCTTTGTGATGATAAACACAACACATCCGGTATTCATGGGGATAGCTTCTATCATGAGGGGGATGTTGTCAGCTTCAAAGCCGTATTCGTAACTGGCCTGCTGCATGACATCTTTGAGCAAAAGCTTTGCTTTGTCGCTGCCGTAAGCAATCTCACTTATCTTTAACTGTCTGTCATCGAGATCTTCCTTTGACAGAATGCATCTTATTTGATTGTCATTAACTTTTTCAATCTTCATACAGTTATATCAAATAATCTAACAAATTCTGAATAACAAAAAACACTTTTCAATGTTGCCTAAACTCTATCATAATTTGTGATTTGTTTCAAGGAGGTGGGGAGAAAGTTGGGAATTTAACTCTTGACTTTTTTGATTTTTTCTCTAAAATAAATTTCAAGATGTTTTGCCAATCTGTACCGGATTGGAGGTTAAACAGTCATTAGCACTGTGTTCACAGTGTATTTTCACTTTTTAAACGATTTAATACTTTTTTGAAGTATTTAAGGGATTATATAATTTTATATGTGTTTTTATTGTCTTAATTATTTGATATTAATCACGTATCATCATTTTCTTTTATTTTCCCCAATATCAAAAATGTAGTTTAAATCATATTTTTTCGACACTTTTTTAGGTGCGGGCGAAACATCTTTTGACGATTCTGACTATTCACTTAAGATGTGGCGGCGCCGGGTATGGTGGCAGATATTTCACAGATATTTTACGTACCTCATTTTGGACCGGCTAAATCTGGTTATCCTAAGGGAAACATTTCTGATTTTTTATTAACTCAGACTTTTTCAGGCAAAACGATCATTTCCATGGATATATCAGCACATTTTAAGATGAATAGTTCAGGGTTGTCTGCTATAATAGAAGGGATTTTTAAGGAGGTTTCTTAAAATGTCGGGAAACATTAAACACAAGATAATATCCGTTCTTGTAGCAGTAGTTTTAATTATTGTAATTGTGATAGTAGCTTTTGGCAGCAGGATAAAGGAGAGTCTCGCAAACGGAGAGGAGATCAGTCTCCGCTGGGTACTCGGACTTATTTATCCTGAGAAATATGCATATTCCACGGAACAGGCCAATCTGAATGATTATTTCCAGCTTTTTTCCGAGGATGACACGGCGCTCATCGTCAATGATGAGATATATGCCGACAACGGACTATATATAAACGGCGAGGTGTATTTTAAATTAAGTACAGCTGAGGCGCTGTTTACAGACAGATTTTATTACAACGATACAGAGCAGGTGCTTTTATACAGCACTGCAACAGATATATACAGGGTAGACCTTTCAAGCGGATCGGCTTCATACCACTACGGTGGTACAGATGTCCCACTTGATTATGTGCCTGCCACAGTGAGAGACGGTGAACTTTATATTGCAGCCGATTATGTGAGATTATTTGACGATTTCTCATTTACATATTATCCGGATCCTCACAGGATGGTTATTTATACTGAGAGTGCCGTATATAACGAGGCTGAGATTAAGAAAAATACAAGTGTACGATATCAGGGCGGCATCAAGAGTGATGTGCTCTGCAAGGTTTCGGCAGGTGACAGGGTACAGGTTATTGAGGTTCTTGAAAACTGGACTAAAGTAAAGACTGCTGACGGATTTTTCGGATATGTGGAGAATAACAAACTAGGCGAGCAGTATGAGGCAACTAGAGATCCCGGAACAGGGGCATACGACCCTTATCTTGATTACACTCCCAATCATATAGACGGCAATGTCATAATGGTATGGCATCAGATGTATTTTACAGATGACGGCAGCAGCTATGACTCGAGTCTGAACAATCTGCTCTCGTCAGGTTCGGGAGCCAATGTAGTATCTCCTACATGGTTTTATCTTAATGATGCTACAGGCGGATATGCAGATTATTCATCGGCAGCATATGTGGAGAATGCTCACAATCAGGGCTATCAGGTATGGCCTATGGTGGCTGATGTGGAAAACGGCGGATCTTTTGATTTTGATGAGTTTGAACTGTTTTCATCATCTGCAAACAGAAAGACGCTGATAGACAATCTCATTAATTCAGTCATTTCTACCGGAGCAGACGGAATTAATGTTGATATAGAGCATATCGGTAATCAGTCAGGTCCCCATTTTGTACAGTTCCTCCGTGAACTTGCGATTGAGACCAGGAAAAACGGTCTGGTATTATCGGTGGACAACTATCCCATGAATCAGGGCAACCTCTATTATGATTTAAGGGAACAGGGCATAATAGCAGACTATGTTGTAATGATGAACTATGATGAGCACTGGGCAGGCTCAGACCCGGGATCCCTTGCCTCAATAGGATTTACGGAGCAGACGCTGGTCGATGCCATAAATATGGGAGTACCGGCCAGCAAACTTGTAAACGGAGTGCCGTTCTATACGCGTATATGGAAGACAGAGGGCAGCCAGGTCACAAGCTCTGCTGTAGGTATGGATTATACACAGGACTGGATCAGTACGAGAGGTATCACACCTGAGTGGAATGATGAATGTGCCCAGTACTATGTCAAATATGTTGATGGCACAGCCACATACGAAATCTGGGTGGAGGATAAAGAATCAATGACTGCCAGATTTAACGTAATGAAAAATTATGATATAGCAGGTGTGGCAGGCTGGAAACTGGGACTTGAGAGCGATGATATATGGTCGCTTATCAGAGATAATTTCTAAGCGCCGTAAATGTGTGATATGAAAACACGATTTGAAAAAATAGACAGCAATAATATAAATAAGGACATCATTAATGAAGCAGGAGATATCATAAAGTCAGGCGGACTTGTGGCATTTCCCACAGAGACTGTATACGGTCTTGGGGGCGATGCCCTTAATGCAAAGTCGTCTGAGAAAATATATGCCGCAAAGGGCAGGCCGTCAGACAATCCGCTGATCGTGCACATTGATAATATCGACAGTCTTAAAGAAATCAGTGACGATATTCCGGATGAGGCATACAAACTGGCGGATGCATTCTGGCCGGGACCGTTAACCATGATAGTTAATAAGAATGAAAAGGTTCCAAAAGAGACGACAGGTGGCCTTTCAACTGTGGCAGTCCGTATGCCTGACGATGAGATAGCTCTTGCTTTTATAAAGGCAGCAGGAGGGTTCATTGCAGCGCCCAGTGCCAATACTTCCGGTAGACCAAGCCCTACCCTCGCAGAGCATGTGAGAGATGATCTTGACGGTAAGATTGATATGATACTGGACGGTGGCCAGGTTGGTATAGGTGTAGAGTCGACCATAGTAGATCTGACAGAAGGTACACCGACAATACTGCGCCCGGGATATGTTACGCAGGAGATGCTCTCCAAGGTCCTTGGAAACGTTGACACAGACAGGACAATCCTCGAGGGTACCTTTGCCGCAAAGCCCAAGGCACCCGGAATGAAATACAGACATTATGCACCAAAAGCTTCCATGTCGCTTATTGAAGGTGATGCTGAAAAGATAATATCTGTGATGAATGCGAGATGTTCCGAGGCCCGGGGTAAAGGTCTTAAAGTCGGTATCATGTGCAGCAGCCAGGTATTTGATAAAGTGAGCGGTGATGTCAAAAAGAATCTTGGTAACAGGGAAGATGAGCGGGAGATAGCTCATAATCTTTATAAAGTTCTCAGAGAATTTGATGAAGAAGATGTGGATATCATTTTCGGAGAATGTTTTTCAAAAGAAGGCTTCGGTCAGGCTGTTATGAACAGACTGTTAAAAGCGGCGGGATTTACCGTCATTCATGATTAATATATTTAGGAGATAATGAAAATGAAAGTTTCAATGGGATGCGATCATGGCGCATATGTATTAAAGGAAACGCTTAAGGAGTATCTGACTGCAAAAGGATATGAGATAGATGACTGCGGATGCTACAGCGAGGAATCATGTGATTATCCTGACATGGCAAGAGCAGCGGCGCAGAAGGTTGCATCGGGAGAGTGCGAGAGAGGTATAGTACTCTGTACAACAGGTATAGGTGTCAGCATTACAGCCAACAAGGTAAAGGGTGTCAGAGCAGCCCTTTGTCATAATGAGGACTGTGCAAAGATGACAAGGCTCCATAATGATTCAAATGTAATCGCCATGGGAGCAAAGTATGTTGAGCCGGAGCTTGCAAAAAAGATGGTGGATATATTCCTTGAGACCGATTTCTCCGGCGAGGAGAGACATCAGAGAAGAGTTGACAAGATAGAACAGTAGAAAGCTATTGGGGGAAGGAAAATGAAGAGAACAGATTATATCAGCTGGGATGAGTATTTTATGGGAGTATCAAAGCTTGCGGGTATGAGATCCAAGGATCCTAACACTCAGGTAGGTGCATGCATAGTCAGCCATGACAATAATATACTCTCAATGGGGTATAACGGATTTCCCAAGGGATGCAGTGATGATGATTTTCCGTGGGAGAGGGAAGGCGACTTTGGAGAGACAAAGTATGCTTATGTGACACACAGTGAGCTAAACGCCATCCTTAACTACAGAGGCGGTTCTCTTGAAGGTACAAAACTGTATGTATCTCTTTTCCCCTGCAATGAATGTGCAAAAGCCATTATTCAGGCAGGGATAAAGACGGTAGTATATGATGATGATAAATACGACGGAACGCCGAGTGATCTTGCTGCCAAAAGACTTTTTGACGCAGCAGGTGTAAGGTACTATAAGTATCAGCATTCCGGCAGAAAGATTTCATTTGATATTTAATCGAATGCATATAGATATTTCAAATCTGAAAAAAAGAATACTGACTGTTCTTTTTGTGACAGCCTCTATGGTCTTTTTTAGTGTAACGGCTGTACAGGCCGGCTATATAGATGATATGCCCGGTGCCCCTTTATATGATGATCCGAGCGACACCAAAGAGAAGCTCGATGAGGCAGAGCGTCAGAAGGAAGAGAAAAAGGCAGAGCTTGAGGCAGCCCAGCTCCAGCTCCAGTCAACCCAGGAGAATCTGACGGAACTGGAAGGGTTAAAGGGTACATACGAAGGGGAACTGGCAGTATTAAACGGTCAGATGCAGGAAGTTGCCGACAATCTCGCTGTGATCGAAGCAGAGCTTGCCTTAAAGGAAATAGAGCTGTCCGAGACCCAGCAGGCTCTTGATGAGACGGAGGCCCTCTGTGAACAGCAGTATTATGCGATGAAACAGCGCATTAAATTTATGTACGAGAGCAGTGATACGATGTATATCGATCTCCTTGTCTCATCCGGCAGTTTCGGAGAGTTTCTGAATTATTCCGATTATATAGAAGATCTGGAAGAGTACGATCGTATGATGCTGGAGACATACCAGCAGACATTGCAGACCATATCTGATAATAAGGCGCTCCTTGAACAGCAGCTTGCAGATATACAGGCACTTGATGATGCTGCCGTGGAGGAACAAAACAAGGTAAACGGACTCATTAATACCGCCGCTCAGAATCTCGCTTCAACAGCTGATTCAATTGCCGGAGTAGAAGCTCTGGCCGATGCATATGAGCAGGAGTGCATTCAGAAACAGCAGGAAAAGGAAGCGGCCGATGCCAACTATGCAGCCATAAAAGCCCAGTATGAAGAGGAACTAAGGCTTTCCCAGGAAGCAAAAAATGCAGCATGGAGAGATATCTCCGAAGTCAGTTTTGAGGAGGGTGACAGGTATCTGCTGGCAAATCTGATCTACTGCGAGGCAGGCGGTCAAAACTATGAGGGGCAGCTGGCAGTCGGTGCCGTTGTGATCAACAGAGTATTGTCTTCCAAATATCCGGGTACAGTTACCGGAGTCATATATCAGAACTATCAGTTTTCACCGGTTAATGACGGTCATCTTGCCCTGGCTCTTGCCGAGGACAGAGCAACAGCAAGCTGCTATGCCGCAGCGGATGCCGCCATGGAAGGCCAGACAAATGTAGGCAACTGTCTCTATTTCAGAACGCCGATAGAAGGCCTTACAGGTATAGCCATCGGGGGACACATTTTTTATTAATCATCAGCATTTATAAATGGGGGGATCTTAAATGCCAATAAGCAACAGCAATCTTGAATTCTTAAGAAAACTTGATCGTTTCATGCAGAGAATTTTTTCTTATCTCATGATATGTCTCGGCGCACTTCTCGCCAGTTTTTCCGTTATATGTATACTGATCCCGAATGATGCCATAGATTACGGTACAGCGGGTATTGCAATCATTATCAGCAAGTTGACAGGGGCCAACCTTTCGATGTGTGTAGTCCTTGTTTTTATCCCGTTTTTGATAGCAGGTTTTATAGTCCTGGGCAGGAGTTTTGGTATGAGGGCTCTTGTGGGAACTGTTGTATATACGGTAGGACTTGAGATTTTTGAGAAAGTACCTTTTGAGCTTAATACAGAGCATTTTCTTGCCGTTGCATTTGGCGGAACCATACTCGGAGCAGGTCTTGCCCTCATCCTGAAAAACGGAGGCTGTATAGACGGTTCTGAAATATTTGCAAACCTTGTGGTAAAGAGACTCTCTGCAAGAGTGGGTAGGAACTTCAGTATGACATACATACTGCTGGCGTTTAATGCGTGCGTATATATGGCAGTGTTTATAAAGATAAATCAGAATGCAGGTATGCTCAGCCTCCTTGTATATGTGGTGGCGACATCTGTGATAAATCATTTTACTGACAGATATGAAGCAATAAAGCAGGTGACGATCATAACAAAGAATCCGGATGAAATAGTTAAAGCTATTAAGAATGACCTGAACAAGACATGCACGATGATGGATTCGTACGGGGCAATAGCAGGTGAAAACAAGACGCTGATATGCTATGTCAACTATTTTGAACTCACCAAAATGAAAGACATACTGGCAAAAAACGAAGGAACATTCTGCACGGTATCAACCATCGATGAGATCGTTAAATAACTTACGAGGTAATAATCATGAAGAAAACAACAGAAGAAACAGCAGGCGATATAGAAGACATAATCAATATGATAGACGGTAAAATGAATGACGGAGTAGGCAGACTGAAAGTATTTATAGATGACAGTCAGAGCGCCGGAACAGTTAAGGAACAGTATCACCACGGCAGATGTGACGTGGGGAGCCCGTGGGCAAAGGGTACGGTCAGCAACTGCGATGCGACAGACGGAGACAGATAATGGGTATCAAGAACGATATAAAAGTATTCTTTAAAGAAAACCGTGATGAAAAGTATGCGGCATTTCAGGCAAAGCTTATACCGGGAGTGGATGCCAAAAAAGTAATTGGCATAAGGACTCCTGCTCTTCGAAAGTTTGCAAAACAGATGATCAGGAGGGAGGATGCAGATGATTTCCTCTCGGACCTGCCACATAAATATTTTGATGAAAACCAGCTCCATGCATTTATGATATCGGAGATAAAAGATTATGATGAATGCGTGGCCAGGGTCAATGAATTCCTGCCATATGTAGATAACTGGGCCACATGTGACCAGATGTCCCCGAAGGTATTTAAAAAGCACAAACCGGAGATCTTAAAGGAAGTAAAAAAGTGGATCAAATCCGGACATACATATACGATCCGTTTTGGTATATGTGAACTGATGGCTGATTTTCTGGATGAAGATTTTGATGAGAAATATCCCCGGACGGTAGCGAATGTTAAATCAGATGAATATTATGTAAATATGATGATCGCATGGTATTTTGCAACGGCCCTTGCCAAGCAGTATGATGCGATAATACCGTACATAGAAAACAAGAAACTTGATAAATGGACACATAACAAGGCCATACAGAAGGCAATAGAGAGCTACCGCATAACTGAGGAGCAGAAAACATATCTGAGAACATTAAAAATAAAGTGATCAGCTGTTACGAATGAATAATATGAAGGATATAAGAGAAATACTGGAAAAAGTAAAAAACGGAGATATGGAGGCAGAGGAAGCTGAAAAATATTTTAAGGCAGCTCCCTTTATGGATCTTGGATATGCCAAACTGGATCATCACAGAAAGGTAAGGACCGGATTTCCGGAAGTGGTATTCTGCGAGGGT
>CADBFE010000080.1 GCA_902793845.1 uncultured Lachnospiraceae bacterium
ATGGCTTTAAACATATCGAATCCTCCTTCTGCAGTCCTTATATTTTCTTTTTCTTCGTATATCACTCTCTGATTTGTATATCTGGCAATTAGATCAAATGTATCAGCGTCAAGATTACGAAACGCATTATCTTCTCTGATCATCTTCTGTAATGATATTTTATCATTTCTAAGAGACAATGTTCTATACAATTCTCTGAATTCTGTATGAAAATTATTATAATTATAATCCGGATCAGTATATAAGATATTCATACTATAGTCAGATACATATTTATCCAGTACATTTCCGAAACTTTTTAGCGAATCCTTTAGACATGTGGGACCGTCATATGTTTTTTTACCATGATACCACCATAATGTTATTACAGGATTTAGTTTATCTTCTTTTTTCATCTTGCCCGGATACTCATCTCTTGATAAATCCTTTCTTTGCTTATGATAATCCCTTATAGCATCCAGCTGTCTTTCATATTCCATTGCATCCATTGTCAGTGTCCTGACTGCCGATGAATAATCAATATAATCCTGATCTTCTATACAAAGGATTTGTAATATCTGACCATTCTCGTATATCTTCTTTACATCTCTGATACGTTCTACCGGACTGCTTTTTGCTCCGGTTTTTGGATTTCTCGCAATAGGACCATCAAGTTTTTCATTACCCTCTCTTAAATACCTGGGATCAATTATCATCTCACCCTTGCCAAAAAATCCATTAAAAACATCTGCAAATCTCCTCGGATTATCGAGGTATTTGAGAATTGCATTATTCTTTTTTCCCATTCTTGTTCCTCCTATGAATTTTTATACATCAATATGTGTTCTGTTTTTATTCCCTCATAGGCATCACCTTCCGTTTCTGCACACAAAAATAAACTATCGGTTTTCAAAAGTAATGGGGAAACCCTGCGAGATCTCGCACAGGTTCTTTTGAACTGATACATAGAGAGTATCATGTTTTTTCATCGTCGTAAAGAAAAAAGGCATGCGGTTTTCCGCATGCCCAAAAACAAATGTTTACCTGATGCACGATACAACTTATGTTATTCTTTCTCTGTTATTCTTTCTTTATTTTGTTTTAATATCATATTCATAAAAGCCATCACCATCATACTCATTACACTCAGGGCAAAGTACAGATTTGCTTCCGTATACGCCCTGTATTTAACATATTTAAGTATGGCTGCAGTCATCGTGAGTACACCTGTTATTGCAGTTAATGCAATCATGGCGCCAATGATCGTCACCGTCATTACTGCAGCGCTATTTTCTTTATCATACAGTTTTAATAATCCTATCCCAAGCACTGCACCTGAGAGGAAAATCAAACATGCCAGAAATATTATTGGCATATATTTTAATCCCCCGTCTACTATCGTTGTATAAGAATAAATGTTTACCGTTAATGAGATAATCATACATATAAAAAATTCTTTGCTGCTTTTCATTACACTATCCTCCTGTTTTCCGTATATACTCTTTTACTTACTTTTGTACCCCGCAGGATCTTAAGGGTTTCATGTCATTTTTGACCAGCAGATCATTTACATCTATGACACTGCCCGGCCTTTCATTAAAGCAGACCATGAGGAGTGCATCCCTTGGATTTCTCGGATAGAGCATTTCCATATGATAGAGCTGGAGGGCATGCTGTACTTCAGATACTGTAAACTCAGCGGCATAGCATATACGCAAGATGACATCCCTCTGCTTTGTAACCTTCTCTTCCGATAGGAGCTTGTATCCGTATCCAAGAGATATGTCAGCCTTGAGGAGTATGTCCTGTTTTAGGAGATTCTTCTCCTTGATTTTTTCCGTCATATATTTCATAAAATGACGGCCCTCTGATAATATCTCTCCGTCATTTTGTTTTATATAATCTTTTATTTCCTCCGGATGAAGCTTTGACAGCTGTTTCTCCAGTTCATCAAGTTTCTTTTTGTACATGGTTCATCTCCAAAATCCACTTTATGTATTTCGAAAATATCCTACCATATACTTTTTTCTTTTACTCACACCGTAACGGTGGGAATCACATCAGACACCGCAATCCCTGCTTTTTAAGAATTTCATCTATTTTATGCAATTCATAAATACGATTATTTACAGCAACTATAATACATGCATCACGGGGATCCTTTGCATACAGTTCAGTCATGCCATATAATTTCAGGGCACGATTTATTTCATCCAGAAGAAAATGTCCTGCTATACACAGTTTCAGAATGGTATCCCTGTTTTTTGTATGTTTTTCCATTCTGATTATCTGACCGGCATATGATTCCGTCATATCAGCTGCCAGATATACATCTTTAAGCTGAATGTTCTTTCTCTCGAGTACATCTTTTACATAATAATTAAACGCGTTTTCTCCGTTAATCATATACTCTGAATTCTTTTTATAATACGAATCCAGTTTCTCCGGACTCATTTTTTCCAGCTGCTTATTCAGTTCGTCTGTTGATTTTTCCTTCATGAAATATTACTCTCCGATACTATTTAATGCATCTATCAGCTCTTCGTCCGTGTATCTGTTTTCCGGCTCTAAACTTATACATTTCCTCACTATATCCCCGGCGGGTCCCTGTGCCATAATCTCTTTTGGCATTTGTCCCGTTATCATCTCATTTAATATGATACCGACTGCATATACATCCGCCTTTTCTGTAGAGGCCTTCATTCCGTATCCAAACTGTTCCGGTGCCGCATAGTACAGTGTCCCAAAGAGCCTTGTGTCCTCGTTTTCTTCTCTCTGCCACTTGGCGACATTTACATCTAGGAGATACACATCTCCCACTTCAGATATGATTATATTTGATGGCTTCACATCCCTGTGGATTATAGGCGGTTGCTGTCTGTGGAGATTTTTCAGTATCATAGTGATATCCCTTGCTATACCTGCTGCCGTATCTGCTTCTATCAGTTCGTTATCCATGATCTCCCTGAGAGTCTGACCGTTTATATATTCCTCGATTACTACAAGGCTGTTTTCACCCTCGCATACCTCATATATCTTTGGCATATACTCTATAGGATGGTCCTTTAAATATCTGAATATGCTTAAATCATATCTCCTTAAAATCTTCTTTACGAACTGCTTTCCCGTATCATCACTGACTATAAAGACATCCTCTCTGCCTGCCACAGGGGAGTCACCGGTATATACCATCAGTTTCAGCACATCCTCATCATTCATGCCCCTGTACGGATTACTTAAGGCTGCTCTGTATTCATCATCATACTTATATATTTCCGACGGATCGATCTTATTTACAAATCCGCACTCCATGCATTTCCACTCGCCGTCATTATCCTTAAACCCAGGCTGTATATTCAGCATGGCCCTGCACTCGTCACATATCCACGCGATATTGCCGTCATCATCAATATCCGGATTGATCAGCATCTCCCCGCATCCCTTACATATCCAGTATGGCAGGCTGTTATCGTACCCTTTCTGCAGGGTCAGATTTGCCTCGCACCTCGGGCAATATTCATGGGGATAGCCCGGTACTTCATCATGATATTTTTTCTTTTTCCTGAATATATCAAAAATGCTCATGGGATTATTATAACAAAAGAAATCCATGATATAAAAATACTCCGCAGGTTACTCATATTCAGTTTATACAGCCTGATTAGTTAGCCCCAAATAACAGTACTGGCGTGGTTTTATGAGATTTTTAGAGATAAAATTCTTCTTGATACAGACGAATATATGTACTAAAATATATTCAGGCATTTATAATATTTCACAAGGAGGAATCTAATTATGGCATTTGTAATTTCAGATCAGTGCATCATGTGTGGCTCATGTGCAGGCGGATGTCCTGTATCAGCTATCTCTGAAGGAGACGGAAAGTACGAGATCGATGCAGAGAAGTGCATCAGCTGTGGTGCTTGCGCAGGCAACTGCCCCGTTTCAGCTATCGCTGAGGAATAATTAAAATTACGAAATCCCCTCTGATATTCAGAGGGGATTTTTTATGTGCAATATATTTTAATGTGCCAGGTTTGCAAACTGGGTATACTCCGGCATCCAGAGGAGCTCTACGGTACCGATAGGTCCGCTTCGCTGCTTGGCTACGATTATCTCTGCGATATTCTTTTTATCTGTATTTTCATTGTATACTTCATCACGGTAAATAAACATAACCATATCGGCATCCTGCTCGATGGCACCCGATTCACGCAGGTCCGAAAGCATGGGACGATGGTCAGTCCTCTGCTCTACCTGACGGGAGAGCTGCGAGAGAGCTATGACCGGTATGCCGAGCTCTTTAGCCATAAGCTTTAATGCTCTCGATATCTCTGATATCTCCTGCTGACGGGAGTCGGTACGTCCGCTGCCGTTCATGAGCTGGAGGTAGTCGATGACTACCAGCTGGATATCCTTTTCTATCTTGAGTTTTCTGCACTTGGTACGTATCTCTGCTATGGTCGTAGATGTATCATCGAGGATGAGCTTTGAGTTAGCGATATTGCCGCCGCTCTCTACGAGAGATTCCCACTCACCGTCATTTAACTGACCTGTCTTGAACTTCTGGGAGTCTACTTTAGAGTCCATGGCCAGGAGTCTGTTTACCAGCTCGGCCTTGCTCATTTCCAGTGAAAACATTACGACAGGTTTGTTCTGTCTGACTACGATATTGTGTACCAGGGAGAGTACAAATGATGTCTTACCCATGGCAGGTCTGGCTGCAATGAGGATGAGATTACCGTTCTGGAATCCTGCTGTCTTGTGATCAAGATCAAGGAATCCCGACGCGAGACCCGTTACATCACCTGTTGTCCTGGCTGCTTTCTCTATCATGTCCAGAGATTCCATCACCACCTGGTCGATGGGAGTGATCTCTCCGACATTTTTGCGCTGCACTATCTCAAATACTTTCTTTTCCGTATCTTCCAGGAGCTCGTTGATACTCTCCTTGCCCTTGTAGCTCTCTGTCGCGATATTCTCTGTGACTTTTATGAGGTCTCTTAATGTCGATTTCTCCGCTACAATCTCTGCATAATATTTCACGTTTGCAGATGTGGGCACCTGATTTACGATGTTTCCTATCACTTCGTATGAGGCGCTCTCGGGGGGCAGATCCTTTTCCTTTAGCTTGTCCATCAGTGTGACAGGGTCGATGGCCCTTGACTCTTTCTCAAGCTCGAGCATGGCATCATATATTACACCGTAGCTCTTGTTGTAAAACTGCTTGCCCGATACGAGTATCTCGGAGATTACATTTATTTTATGGGGATCTAACAGGAGTCCGCCTATTACGCTCTGCTCCGCCTTTGTATCATGGGGAGGTATTCTTTTTACGACTGCTTCATCTATATCCGGCATGTCTTTACTCTTTCTAAAATATTTATCTCTGCTCTTCTATCACTATGTGGAACTTGCCCGTTACCTGGGGATGTACCTTTACCTCTATCTCAAATGCTCCGGGTGTCCTGATCGGCTCTTTCAGCAGTATCTTTTTCTTGTCGATATCGATACCGTGCTGCTTCTTAAGTTCCTCACAGATTTCCTTTGATGAGACGCTTCCGAATGTCTTGCCGTTCTCACCGCACTTGATCTTTGTCTTAATGGTTTTTGTCTCAAGATCTTTTGCAAATATTTTTGCTTCCTCAAGTTTCTCAAGAGCTACTTTTTCATCGTTGGCTTTCTTTAACTTCAGGTTGTTTAAGTTTGCCGGGGTAGCCTCTACGCCCAGCTTTTTATTTATGATACAGTTTCTCGCGTACGCATCGGAAAACTCAAGTATGTCTCCTTTTTTTCCGACCTTCTTTACATCCTCTGTAAGTATTACTTTCATGATTCACTGCTCCTTTCGTTTTTACTAAATGGCGCCTTCCTCTATCATGGCTGTCAGTGTATCCTTGAGCAGCTCTGTGGCTGACTCAATGGTCTCACCCTGGAGCTGACAACCGGCGATATTCATATGACCGCCACCGCCCATTCTCTCCATGACTATCTGTACGTTCATCTCGTCTATGGAACGGGCTGATATAAATATCTTGTTCTGGTAATCGCTGAGTACAAAGCTGCCTCTGATACCCTTTATATTCAGGAGCTCATTGGCTGCCTGGGCTGCCAGTACCGTCGGGCTCTCCACGCCGTCTGCAAGGCAGTACGATATGGCATAAACCTTGTTAAATATCTCTGCCCTCCTGACTGCATCCGCCCTTGTCTTGTACTCGACTGCATTCTCTCTGAACATCTTGCGGACTCTGGTGACATCTGCACCGTTTCTGCGCAGATATGATGCGGCATCAAATGTCCTGACACCTGTCTTTGTCGTAAAGTTCTGGGTATCGAGTACGATACCTGAGTAGAGACATTCAGATACAAATGCCTTGGGCTTTTCATCATTACCTATGTACTGGATCATCTCCGCTACCATCTCGCATGCCGATGAAGCATACGGCTCTACATAGGAAAGAGTAGCATTTTCAATATATTCCTCGCCCTGTCTGTGATGGTCCATGACGACGATGGACTTGCATCTCCTGATGAGCTCGGGACACTGGGTGATGCTGGGCCTGTTTACATCCACAACTACGAGGACCGTATTGCCCTCTGCTATCTCAAGAGCCTGGTTGCCGGTGATGATGGCATCCTCCTCAAGGTCAGGTGACGACCTGTAGAAATCTACAAGGGGTCTGAGTGATGTGGATATCTCATCAAGTACGATATGACACTCTTTACGGAGTATCGTACATGCCCACTTGATACCTACACACGCGCCAAAGCTGTCGGCATCTCCGTTGGCATGACCCATGACAAATACTTTGTCCTTGGAGCTGATGATTTCCTCGAGGGCATGGGCCTTGACTCTGGCTCTGACTCTCGTATTGCTCTCCTTTTGCTGGCTCTTACCACCATAAAAGTTGAGCTTGTCTTTATATTTAACTACTGCCTGATCTCCACCTCGTCCGAGGGCCAGATCTATGGCATTACGGGCAAACTCGGAATTCTGGGAATATGTGAGTCCGTCCACACCAATACCGATCGAGAGTGTGACCGCTGTCTCATTACCTATACTGATACCCCTGACATCATCGAGGATCATAAATCTGTCCTCTATCATCTGGGCAAGGGCGCTCTTTCTGAGGATCAGGATATACTTATCCTTTTCTGTCTTACGGATGATACCGTCGAGGGCTGCCACATACTGGTTTATCTGTCTGTCGATAAATGCGGCCAGCAGACTCTGTCCCACATCCTCGACACTCTCCATGGCTTCATCATAGTTGTCGATATATATGAGTCCTACTACGAGGGACTGGTTATCCAGTTCCTTGAGGGCTATGTTTAATGCTGTCTCATCAAAGAGATAGAGTGCCGTTAAGTATCCGTCATAATCATCCGTCACTTCCACAGTGTCTGATAGTAGCGCCATATCCTTTAGGTCAATGCGCTTCATGTTGACCCTGAAATCTCTCTCTCCAAACTTTATGCTCGTCTCGACTTCATCCTCCTCTTTTGTGGGGAATCTGTCTTTTGTGATCTCGGGAAATACTGTATGGACCAGATGATTTTTGATTCTGTCCTTCTCAACCACTTCCTCAAAAGCCTTGTTGATCCAGATGACCCTGCCCTCCTCGTCAAGGAGTGCATACGGCAGTTCCAGTTCCTTTAAGAGCCTTTTTTGTATCTGACCGTATTCTGTGGCAAAGCTGACCAGCTCATCCATGAGACCGGGTTTTGCCGATGCCAGCATGGCGATGACCACCACAAAGTACACTACGAGAAATCCCGATACTATAAATCCGCATGTGAGATTGATCGTATACAGTCCTATGTTGACCAGTACCAGTACAAAGCCGAGTATCAGCGGTACATTCAGATACGATCGTAATTTTCCTTTAACCTTCTGTTTGTTTTTCATTTCCTTGCATACCTTTAATCAGTAAATAACTGAACCCAGTAATATCTGTATCCTCCGGCTGTCTCATAGTAGCCTACGCCTATATGAGTATATCCGGCTGTCAGTATGTTTTGTCTGTGCCCCGGCGAGTTCATCCATGCCGTCTCAACAGCAGACGGAGATGTCTGGCCTGCGGCGATATTTTCACCGGCAGTCATATACGGGACATTGCACTGACTGAGTACCGTAAAGCAGCTGGTACCATCAGGTCTGGTATGATCAAAGAGATTCACTATCTCCTGGGCACGGATGGCTGCTGCCTGATTAAGCTCTGTGGTAGCAGTAACCGGTGAGAGTCCGTTGGCCGCTCTGTCGGCATTTACGAGATTCACTACCTCTGCAATATATGAGTTGGCTGCAGATGATGACTCCGATGCCGGTACCTGGGTTGTCTCCGACTTGGTCGCTCCGCATACCGAGCATGTATAGATGACAGTCTTGTTGGTGCCGTCTATCGTAGTAGATGTCACTACATAGCTGTGTTCAAGAGCCGATCCTGTGGTAGCGCCGCATCGTTTGCAGGTGCTGGGCGCCGAGCATGTAGCGGCGGCGTAGTCGTGGCCAAGGGCTTCTCCCTCTGTGGCTCCGCACCTTGTACATGTCTTTGGCTCTGTACATGTGGCATCTTTATAATCATGACCGAGGGCCTCTCCCTCTGTGGCTCCGCAGTAGTCATGACCAAGAGCCTCCGTACCGGTCTCCCCGCATCTTGAACATGTGGCAGGCTCCGTACATGTAGCCTCACTGTAGTCATGGCCAAGGGGCTTGCCGTTTATGGCTCCGCATCTGGTACATACCTGGGCTTTTGTACATGTGGCCTCTGTGTAAGTATGTCCCTGCTCGGCACATATCTCAGCGGGAGTCTTTTCTTTATCTTTATCCTTTTCGGAATCTTTATCATCTCCGGTGGTATCCTGGGTCGCCGTATTTGCTGACTCGGTACTGCCGGCACTGTTTGTATTTTCGGTTACATCCGTTATGACGTAATCATTGTCTGTATTGGCAGGCTTTGGATTAGCCGCGCCGATTAATTTGGCGAGGATATATACTCCTACTATTATTATGAGGACAAGGGCGGCGATGGCCGATATGATAAATGCCTTTTTATCCTTTGCCTCTTTCTCCGATTCACCATCATCCGGATCGTCCGGTGGTGTAACCGGGGGCACAGTCTTAACCGGCTGGGCTTCTACAGGAGCAGACTCTGCCGGCTCCGGCTTGGTCTCAGGCGTCTCAGTCTCTGCCGGCTCCTCCACGTACTCAGGCATCTCTACCAGGTCCGGTGCATTGGCATACTCATCATTAACGGGAGCAGACCCTGCGGTTAACTCCGTAAGGTCTACAGTCACTTCATGATCGGGCATGTTTGCTGTCTTGTCAAAATCATACCTGCCTTCTTTTTCGGATACCTTTTCCTCAGGTATCCCCCACTCATTTTCTTCATTAAAGTTGTCGCTCATTAAAATGACCTCCGTGATTAAAACCACTGCCCTCTATTATAGCATATCTTGGCTAAAATGTTACAATTCTGTTACGGCGGACGGTTTTGCACACAGCCAGTCCAAACAGGCCGAGGATATCCATTATCCCTCCGATTTTCCTGTAATGATCATGATAAAACCGTACAAATACGTTTGTGGTGACGAGGACATCCCTTATCACCATGGTATATCTGTTTCCCGCATTGTCAGACGCGGTAATATGTATATCCTTTGCGATATTGTCTCCGGGGATATCAATGTAATAGACGCCATTTTCATATATCACATTCAATTCCCTGTCCCCGAGTAAAACGCTCACCGACGAAATGCCGTATCCGTCGGAAATGATAAATCCCGTCCTATACCGGTCTGCATTTATTGACATATCATTTTTTATATTTAGCGGTATTATCGTCGGCGCCGTATTATCCACCGTAAATCTGATGAGTCCGTCTCCCTGTTTTCTCGTATTTCCCAGATTTCCCGCAAAATCCTCTGTCCTTAAATTAAGTTCATATACCCCGTCTTTCACAAAATAATCCCCGGGCAGGACATACGTATACCTGGTCCTGCCGTCTGCCATCTTTTCCGTCTCCGTGCTTATCCCGTTTATGTCATAAGAAACGGTGATCCCGTTATGGGTGATAAATATCTCCCCACCGGTTACTTTGTCAAAGTTTATCTCCCGGATAATGATGTCTCCCGTCTCATTTACAAAGCTGCCGTTTAGCTTTACTGCTTCATCGGAAACCTCATAATCGGAACCGTATCGGTTTATCGTAAATGAAATACATTCCGACGATTCATTTCCCGCCAGGTCCGACGTGATGATATTTAGTTCATAAATGTCATCCGATTCCTTTACATACTCAGGATCAGGGAGCGTAAAAGTCTCTCCTGATAAATATGATGTCCCGATATCCGACAAATCGGTTTCGCCGTTATTAAGCCCTGATAATATGATCCTCGTTTCGTCCCCATCATAATTAATATCCCGGAGGGTTATCACCGGGACCAGCTCACTGTTATATGAACAGCCGTCACTTACTCCCTCCACCGTGATCTCCGGCGCTGTCTTATCTATCACAAAGTCCGGCGACGATGCATCCTCTCCTATATTGCCCGCCCTGTCCGATGATGATACATATATACCGTATCCGCCGTCTTTGGTTATGGTTAATTCGGCTGTATGATCATCTCCGTTATTTATCCACATGACATCCTTTATCTCTGATAATGCTCCGTTCAGACTTTCCACGATATTTATCCTTGCTGGATCGAAATACTTTTCCTTTACGAGGACCGTCACCGTACTGTCATGATTTATATATCCGTCAGTCAAAGCTGTCTCTCCGTTTACGGTGACTGTAACTACAGGCCCTGTCATGTCTACCGTGAATACTGCTTCCGCCATATCCGATATGTGACCGGCTGTGTCTTTATAATATCCCTTTACTTCATAGGTCTCATCACCTTCAAATGAGACCATGGCAGTATAGACGCTCCCCTCTCTGCCCTCCGGTATACCACCTGAGAGATCTGCATCATACGAAAATGTCAGATTGTTTTCCGGCACACCGTTTACAGACAGGGAGAGTCCGCCGGCTGATATATTTCTCTCAGTCAGTATCATACTCATCGTCACCGTATCATGGTAAAAGCCTTCTTCCCCGTCATCATATGTCTCTCCCGATATGAAAAACTCAAGCTTTGGCGGTATCGTATCTATGCCAAATATTTCCTCCCCGGACATGACATATCCTGTCCTGTCATAAAGCCTGACCGTTAATTTCATACCGTTCAGATCATACGAAACAGGGATATTAATCTCTCCCGAATCGTCACTGCCGGACAAAAGGCATGTATCTTTATCATAAAGGGTCCATTCCACATTTTTGATAAATGCATAATCTGACCTTGAAGATATCTTAATATTGATCCCGCTGTCATAAAGCCTTGACCCCG
Source organism: uncultured Lachnospiraceae bacterium (assembly GCA_902793845.1). GTDB lineage: Bacteria > Bacillota > Clostridia > Lachnospirales > Lachnospiraceae > NK4A136. The sequence goes on from CADBFE010000080.1 coordinate 11,374, forward strand.
ATATATCCTTTTTGTCCGTAGAGGGCATAATGATATCGAGGGACGATGATGAGAGAAACTTTTCTTCACTCTCACAGATAAAACCGCTGTATGACTTTTCATCCGTACTGTTGCCCACATTGTCCAGCGCCTTTATACAGATATATCCCTTAAAGTCAGTACCCACATTTATGGTGGCCATGCCGTCACTGTCAGGGACCATACTTACTGCCTCTCCCTTATCTCCCTCATTTATTTTGTAATATAATATTTCCTTTACGCCACTCCCTGTATCAGAGACTTTTACATTAACCGATATACCATGGCTATGATAATATACGTATCCGCCGTCGTACGCTGTCAGGGTATTGCCCTCACTGTCATAGACCGATTCGATGACGGGAGCTTCCTTATCTATGACGAGATTATATTCATTTACCACTGTATTTAATCCGTAATCAGATGCTGTTATTTTTACGTGATAAATATTATCGTCTGATAAATAATCAGAAAGATTTACTTTATATGAAACCTCCGGCACATCATTTTCAGATAGACTGTAATCCGTCACTATCATATTTCCGGATACATCTACTGTGCACACGGTATCATTTATCTCTATGTATGCCTGACTTATCCCTGAGTCAGTCTCCCCATTATCCGTACATGACAGGGATATGACGGGCTCCGTCGCCAGATAGATTATCCCCTGCTCTTCGTACATATCACCTTCTATGACCGTATTTAATACAGGCGGCGTCAGATCCCTTGATATCACATATTCGCCGCTCATATTTTCATTGCCAACGATATCTGTGACTTTTACCTTCATGACACTCCTGCCCTCGGGTATGTCTATGTTTATCAGACGGGTCCCGTTTCCCATAGGTCCTTCATATACCGGCTCATCATTCAGATATACCGTGATATATCCCATACCTGCCCGGATGTCATAAGCGCCTACCGATACAGATGCCGACTCTGTGCCAATATAATTTATGTCATTTTTAACCGATGAGTCATTTATATTTATATCAAGCTCGGGACCCGCCCCGTCGTAATATACCCTGTATACAGCCATGCCTTCTATACCCTCGTCCGATACGGCATAAATATAAATATCTTTTTCATATTCCCCTTCTGTAAAGGATATGCTGATGCTCCCTGTAGTAAATGTGTTGCCCTCAGGTATAACCTCTGTCCCGGACATTACTTCGTCAGGGTCGCTGACTTCTTCATGACAGACATACAGTCTGATATCATAGGTGGCGCCCGGGATATATCCCGATATCTCTGCAGACAGTGTCGCGCTCCCTGTCCACATATATGATTCGTTTAATATGATATTTACGTTATTAAATCCCGGTGCCTTTACCTGACTGAATATAAAAACTGTCATGACTAGCACAGGCAACAGCATAAACAGTCTGTTTATTTTTTCCATATGCTCTCCTTTGTATGTACTTCAAAATCACACTGGGTGATGTCAAAACCTTTGCTCTCTTTTTCTTTATATGAACCGATCCCCTTCACTTCATACTCTGCCTGCTTTATATTCAGCCGTATGTATATAAGTATCCCTGCCGCAAAGCTGATTAATGATAATGAAAAAGCAATCAGTTTTATGTAATTGTAAATAGGTGCCAGTAACATTTTTGTCCCTCCTCTATTCGTATGCTGTCTCTATCTCATCCATCACTGATGATCTGTGGGCTGATATATATTCCTTTATCTCACCGGATTTACCACCGGATACATTCACCGACTCCGCTATATCAAGGGCCCTGTTTACCGTATCCGTGAGAGCCTCCATAGTCACACCGTCCCAGGCAAACCGGTATCCGTAACTCTCTGTTGATATGATCACCAGTCTGCATACCTGGAGCTTTACATAGTCACTGGTTTCATATGATGCATAATCGACGAGAGATGACAGTGTCTCTGCGTATGCCCTGTATATCCCGTCATCCGTGCCCTCCTCCATACTGGAGGTGACGATATGGTAAAACTCTCCGCCGCCGTAATGAATCCTGGCTGTCACCATGTAATCATCCGACTCGGAGCCGTATATGATCGCATTATTAAACCATCCTCTCGAGCTCTCCATACCGCTTAAGCCTATCTCGTCATCAGATGGGTAGTAATACCAGTAGAGCTTACCCGTCTCAAAGCAGAGCCTTCCGTACTCTCCGGATTCCCGTAACAGATCCTGGTTTTCTTCATAGAGTGTTAAATATTCAGACTCCTCATCGTATGAAAATACTCCGTCTTTTTTATATATCTCTATAAGCTTTTCATACCCTGCAGTGTCTCCCGGCTTTACTGATACGGCATGACAGGCATACTGCCTCTGGAGGCTCTCATCTGCAGTCATATCGCATCTGCTTAAATATTTGTCATAATCTTTTTCCTCCGCTGATATGTATTTTTCTCCTGCCATGACTCCCGTCAGGAAACAGAGGGCGGAAAAGAGCATGACACCTTTGTATAAGCGTATATGACCTCTTCGCTTTTTCTTGTATGCTTCATCTTCTTTTTCATAATTATTAAGTGCATTTTTTAGCTCTGCCGCGCTCTGATACCTGTCGGCAGGATTGGCCTGGGTACACTTTTTTATGACAGCTTCCAGTCCGGGGCTCAGGCTCTGATCCCAGTGTCTGATGGGATATATCCTGTAGGGCGGTTCACATGGATTTTTACCCGTGACCAGATGATACAGAGTCACACCGAGACAATATATGTCAGTCCTCTCATCGGACTGGCCGCTGCCGCCAAACTGCTCAGGGGCTGCATACCCCTTAGTACCGAGACATACCGTATCTCCGGGATTATCTGATTTATACTCCCTGGCGATACCAAAATCGATGAGCTTTATCCTCCCGTCTTTTGTGAGCATGACATTGGCCGGCTTCATATCTCTGTAGATGATCTTGGGAGTAAGGGAGTGGAGATATTCAAGGACCTCGCACAGGGCTATGCCCCACTCTATGACTTTACTCTCCGGTCCTTTCTTTTCCCGCTTTAAGTACTGATCCAGAGTCTCTCCCTCTATGTAGTCCATCACGACAAATATCATCTCATCTCCCGATATGATATCCACGATCCTCGGAAGAAACGGATGATCCAGCTTTTTTAGGAGATTGGCTTCTGTGAGTGCACTGTTTATAACAGCTCTCCCTTCCTTGTCCTCACCTGATTTTTTTATAACTTTAAGCGCCCACTTTTTGTTTAATCTCTCATCCTGTGCCAGAAATACTCCTGACATACCACCCCTTCCTATCATTTCAAGGATCCTGTATTTACCGTCTATCAGGGTGCCGATGAGACTGTCCGATATACTGTTTATTTCCTTCTTAGCCATAAGTCCCTCCTCTCCTTTCCTCTGCAAGTGATCAGTACTGCCGATATGTTGTCCTTTTCACCTCTTGATTTACATACCCTGATCATGTCTGTTAAGGCTCTCTTTATCTCCTCTTTATCTCCATACATCTCAGACAGTCTCTCTCCCATCTCACTCTCCCTTATCTCGTGGTAGAATCCATCCGAGCATATGAGGACTGATACTCCTGTGTTTATCCTGCCTGTTTCGATTATCGGAGATACACTGTCCGATATACCTATACACTCTGTTAATATATTTCTCCTTGAGTCTTTCAGAGCCTCGTCTTTTGTGATGATCCCCTTTCTCACTTCATCAGCTACCAGGGACTGGTCTTTTGTAATCTGGGATATTTTTTTGACATATCTCTCTATCCTGTATATCCTGCTGTCTCCCGTATGAGCCAGGATATATCTGCCGTCATCAAATATTATGATGACGGACAATGTCGTACCGAGCCTGATGCCGTTATCCGTCCCGTATCTGCACATATCATGATTGAGGTCGTTTATCATGGCCTCAAAATCTTTAGATACTTTTTGTAGTACATCATCTGAATGGTTCCCCGGTTTTTCATATTTCTTTAAATGCTCCGGCAGCTTTTTCGTAAACCATTTTCGAAACATTTCGATACCGGCCTTTGATGCTATCTCTCCCTGCTTTTCTCCGCCCATACCGTCACAAACCATCCCCATAACGACACGGCCTCTTCTGTTTTCATTAAAAAAATTGCCATGCATGGGATATTCTCCCTGCAAAATACATATACTGTCCTGATTGACAGACTTTTTTAGTCCGGCATCAGAGTATGCTCCTGCCGTAAAGTACATAGATCTCCTCCTTTATTTTTAATAGTTGGAAAAATGAATGATTAAAAGATTAAATGAATATAATCTCAAATATATGAATACAGAGCGGAGGAATTAAATCCCCTCGCTCTTGTATTTAGCAACCAGTCTCTGTATACGCTCACTGGGATTGAGCAGATCGCTGATCGATGCATCATGGTTAAGTGTATCGATGAGGAATGCTATATATTTGCTGAGGTCACAGCTTATATACCACTCTCTTGAGAGGAGATCCGGTGTCTGGTAGATGAGGTTTGTAGTCAGTACTCTTGTGATGAGTCCCTTCTCATATGCCTCGTCAAATTTCTTAAGTCCGCTTGTAAAGAGTCCGAATGTAGTGAATACAAAGATTCTGCCGGCCTTTCTCTTCTTAAGCTCTGTAGCAACCTCTATTACGGAATCACCTGATGATATCATGTCATCGATGATGATCATATCCTTGCCCTCAACATCGCTTCCGAGGAATTCATGGGCAACAATGGGGTTGCGTCCGTCCACTACCTGAGTGTAGTCTCTTCTCTTATAGAACATACCCATATCAAGGCCGAGCACGTTTGCAATATAGATTGCTCTGCTCATACCGCCTTCATCAGGGCTGATAACCATCATATGGTCTGAATCTATCGTCAGATCCTTTACATTCTTAAGGAGTCCCTTGATGAACTGATATGAAGGCATAACTGTCTCAAATCCGTTAAGAGGGATTGCGTTCTGTACTCTGGGATCGTGAGCATCAAATGTGATGATATTGTCCACGCCCATTGATACGAGCTCCTGAAGAGCAAGTGCACAGTCAAGGGATTCTCTGGCGCTTCTCTTGTGCTGACGGCTCTCATAGAGGAAAGGCATGATGACTGTGATACGTCTTGCCTTGCCGCCTACGGCTGCGATGATCCTCTTAAGATCCTGATAATGATCGTCGGGAGACATATGATTCTCCTGGCCGCACAGCGAATATGTGAGGCTGTAGTTGCCTACATCCACGAGGATATAGAGGTCTGTACCTCTGACTGACTCAAGGATAACACCCTTTGCCTCTCCGGAACCGAATCTCGGAACCTTTGCACTTAAGATATATGTGTCACGCTCGTATCCCGCAAATGCGAGGGTATCCGCATGGGCATGTTTTCTCTCTTTACGCCATGCCACAAGGTAATAGTCTACTTTCTCGCCAAGTGTTTTGCAGCCTTCAAGGGGGATCATTCCAAGTGTTCCCACAGGAATGGTTTCAAGGTTACGAACGTCTTCTGCTGATGTGATGGGTGCCATTTTTAAGTCTCCTTAAAGAAAATAAATATAAAAAATAATTAATGTACGTTTTACTCAAGCCTGGTGATCATCCTGATATCCCTGCCCGAAAGCTTTACGGGCTCAAACTCCTTGATGATCCTTGAGAATATCCTCTCCTGATATTTCTCTCTTAAGTTTTCATATGAAAAGTTTGTAGTGATGATCGTCGACTTCTGCCTGATGATACGCTCATTTAATATGCCAAAGAGCTGGCTCCTCACAAAATCGTTTGTCATCTCACTGCCAAGGTCGTCTATGACCAGGAGGTCCGATTCATACAGGGTCTGATTGAGCTCTGTTATGAGTGCCTTGTCCTTGTCAAACAGATATGACGATATGGTCTGGAACAGCTGGATAGCGCTGTAATATACTACTTTGCAGCTGTGCTCCATGAGTTCTTTGACAATGCATCCTGTCAGGAACGATTTACCAGTACCTACTGTACCATAAATCAGCAGATTTCGATAGTCGGAATTGAAATTGTTTATAAAATTATGACATGTCTCCACGGCCTCATCGAAATGCTCAAGATCCGCTCCGTCATAATATTCTCTTGAAAGGCATGAAAAATTGTTTGTCTTTAACCAGTCCCCGAGATTAGATCCCTCAAAGAGCATATCGCTCTCTATCTTCCGGTAGCAGTCACATTTCTCATTATCGACAAATCCCGTATCAAGACATTTCTCGCATACGTATGTCATATCGAGGTAATCCGCCGGATATCCCGCATCTCTGAGCATCCTGCTCTTTTTCAGCCTAAGGTCCAGCATCTGCTCTTTGTATTTCTTTGACAGCTCTGCCTTTTTCTCTTTATCACCGCCGGCCTTTATGAGGGCTCTGCCGTAATTCATCGAGGTAGAGATGATCTCATCCTCTGTCTCCTTCATACCGGGGAGTTTTTCGGCTACGGCTTTCTTTCTCTCCGAGAGCTCGTACTCTGACTTTAGCCTGCGCTCGTCGTATATTCTTTTTATCCGTTCAGCTATGGATACAGGCTGTCCCATATCATACCTCGTTTATGTATTAAATCCTCTTTTTTGATAAAAGAGCTTTCTCAAGGGCATCAAAATCTATCTGATTCATATCCCTCTGCTCAAAGCTGCTGTCCATACCGGATGCTTTCTTCATCCTCTTTGGAGCGGCGGCTTTTCTCGACTCCTCAAAGGCTTTATCAACTTTTGCCACATCGGCAAGTGTCTTTACACCCTTTTTATTCCAGTCCTCGAGTATCCTGTCCGTATATCCTAGACGGTTTGTATCTGTCCTGACAACGGCCCTGTCACATGCCTCTTTAATGAGCTCCATATTCATGCCGTACTCGCCTTTCCATCTCCTGATGTACTCGAGCTCCTTGGCTGTGATATTGCCCCTGCGTCCCAGGTATCCCAGGATATCCCTGGCATCCTTGTCGCCTCTCTTTACCAGCTTCTTTGCTTTATCTACAGTGTCGGCACCTTCCTCGTACCAGTCGATGGCTGTCTGCTCGATATAATCAAAAGAGTTTCTGCCGGACTCTATACAGTACTCCATGAGGAAGCTTGTAAGATCTATGTCAAATCCGAGTTTGTCATAAATATAAATGACACTCCTGATCTCCATGGGATTAAGAGGTCTGCCAAAGTATGCACTGCCTGCATTTATCAGCATCTTAATCTCCGGATTGTCCTTAAGATTTCTTATATCATCAGCTGTTATGCTGTCTCTCTCTTTACTGTAGTCCCTGTTTTCCATTTCTATGGAGGTTTCTTCTTTTTCTTCTTTGATTACTGATATTACCGTATTATCAGCTTCGATTTTCCTATCCCCGACTATTTCATTAAGTTCTTTAATTATCACTCCCGTGATGTTTCCGCCCCTGTCACTCCTGATACCGATGAGCCCTTCATTCTCCCAGTACTTCAGCGCCCTTATCACATCTTTTTCGGTGTAATTAAATTTGTCGGCTATCTCCGATATGTCTGTCGGCAGATTGTCATATGCCATCCTCTGCATGTACAGATAAATCTTTATCTGAGCATCATTGGCATCCTTCATATAATTGTCAATGAAGACATTGGAGATCACGGTCACGCCTGCCCGGCTCTCCATCGTAATATTAAGGGGTATCATATATAAACTCCATCCGGGCATTATCTGCCCATTAATGTGAGTTTATTATATGCACCCACCCCGGCAAGTTCAATAGTGTAAAGTGCCGAGAATGTAGGCCCCATAAGGCTTTCGGGATTCACACGCCAAAATGTTGATAATGATGATAATGTTTATAATACCTGTTACATAATAATCATACCGTGTTAACTTTTACCCCCGGAAAACCTTATTTTACTGATGTATATACCATTTTATATACTGTTTTATGTTAACAAAAAAATCCACATTCGAAAGTTGATAATTTCAGCTCTCAAAATGTGGATAATGTTGATAAATCACTGTCCCAGCAGGCTTTCGCCTATTTTTACTACATCTCCGGCACCCATAGTTATCAACAAATCATTCATTGTACAATTTTCCAATACAAAGTTTTCAATTTCATCAAAAGTAGGGAAATAATAACATTTTGTATCGGTATGAAGCCCGTCTATTCTGGCTTTCAGGTCTTTGGAAGATATGCCGACAGTGTTTTTCTCCCTGGCTGCATATATATCCGTCAGGATCACATTGTCCGCTATCGTCAGTGCCTTTGCAAAATCGTCAAGCAGAGCCTTTGTACGTGTATAGGTATGGGGCTGGAATACGACCCAGAGTCTGTTGTGGGGATAATTTTTAGCTGCCTTAAGTGTAGCCGAAATCTCTGTGGGATGATGGGCATAATCATCTATGATGGTTATATCGCCGAGCATGCCCTTTTTCTGAAATCTCCTGTCAGTACCTGTAAACGCTCCCACTGACTCTATTGCTTTTGCCCTGTCCATATGGAGGTAATCGGCAAGTGCAAGGGCCGCACATGAATTGTATACATTATGCTCGCCGACTACAGAGAGCTTTACCTGCTCCTTTTTGCCGTCATGGTTGAGCATAAATGTGGGATGACCAAACTCATCATATGTAATGTCTGTAGGATAATAATCTGATTTATCCGTCCTGCCAAACGTAATATATTTACATGCTATGCCTTCCGTGATCTCACTGAGATTATCGATATCACCGTTTATGATGAGCATGCCGTCCGCCGGAAGGAGCTTGGCAAATCTGTGGAACGAATCCCTGATATCGTTTATGTCCTTAAAGAAATCGAGATGATCCGCATCTATGTTAAGTATGATGCTGACCTTGGGGAAAAACGAAAGATAACTGTTTGTATATTCGCATGCCTCGGTCACAAAATAATCAGACCTGCCTATACGGAGGTTGCCGCCTATCGTATGGAGGATACCACCTATTGAGAGAGTAGGATCCATGTCTGCGGCAAGCATCATCTCGGAAACCATTGATGTAGTCGTGGTCTTGCCGTGGGTACCGCTTATGGCAACAGGAACGGCAAAATTTTTCATGAGCTGTCCGAGGAGCTCCGCTCTTGTGATCGACGGAATGTTTCTCCTTAATACTTCTTTATATTCCGGATTGTCAGGGCTGATGGCAGCCGTATATACCATGAGGTCTATCTCATCGGTAATGTTTGACTCTCTCTGGCCATAAAATATTTTGGCACCTATGTCCTCGAGATGCTCTGTGAGCGGAGTCTTTTTCATATCGGAACCGCTGACAAAAAAATCTCTTGATAACAATATCTCTGCAAGGCCGCTCATACTGATGCCGCCTATGCCCATAAAATGTACATGGATCGGATTATTAAAATCTACCTGATACATTTTTTAATTCCTCCGGATTATATTTCTCATTATGCCCAGAGCTTCTCCGGGTATATGCCCTTGTCTTTAAGGGCCTGGATCGACTGCATTACAAAAGGCTTGTCCTCCTTGTATGTCACGCCAAACCACTTGTCCTTTGATGAGAGTACCTTTACTGAAGCCTTGCCCTCATTTATGAGTCGTCCTATCTCTATGGGCAGGAAGCACTCTGACTTTAACGGATTGCCCTCTACTGTATTTTTAAAGAAGTAATCGAGAGAATCGCCCAGCTCCTTAAATACGGAAGGAGTGAATCCCCACATATTCATTGATACCAGAGTATCTGCGGACATGGGGATATATGTGGCACCGTCATCAAGTGTGTATGCTGCGCCCTCCTCTGTCTTTATAATCTTTGTCCTCTCATCTATTGTCTGCAGGAATCCGTTTTCATCCATCTGACAGCAGCCTCTTGCCACAGAGCCGTTGTCTGTAAGGGTATTCTTTAACATATATCCTACCATGCAGTAAGGGTATACACCGTTTTTCTCACCAAGATCACCTGTCAGGAATTCGTAAAGGCTCTTGAAAGCACTGACTCCGTAGTAATCATCGGAGTTGATTACCGCAAAAGGCTCCTTTACGATATCTTTGCATGCATAGATGGCATGGGCTGTACCCCAGGGCTTTACTCTGCCTTCCGGTACTGATGCAAAGTCAGGTATGGCATCCAGCTTCTGATATACATACTGAACCTCCATAAATTTGCTGACTGCATCACCGATGCACTCCCTGAAATCTTTCTCGTTTTCCTCTTTAATGATGAAAACTACTTTACCGAATCCTGCCCGGTATGCATCATAAATAGAGAAATCAATGATCTTGTGACCCTGGTCATCAATAGGATCGATCTGCTTTAATCCCCCGTACCTGCTGCCCATTCCGGCTGCAAGGATTACAAGTGTAGGTTTATCTGCCATAATTCCCGTTCCTCCTTTTATCTTCTATTTAACTACTATGTTTACGATACGTCCTTTGACATAAATCTCTTTGACAATTGTCTTGCCCTCTACTGCATTCTTTACACCCGTAAGCTCATGGGCTTTTGCAATGGCATTTTCATTTGTCTCATCAACGGCTACATTTATGGTACCTTTAAGTTTTCCGTTTACCTGTACACCGATCTCGATGGTATCTTCTTTAATCTTTTCCTCATCATATACAGGCCATGGCTCGTAAGCGATGGTTGTATCATGACCAAAGATCTGCCATATCTCCTCGCCGATGTGAGGTGTGATACATGAGAGCATCTTGATAAAGCCCTCTGCATATTCTCTCGGGCACTTGTTTACCTTGTAAAGTGCATTTACAAATATCATCATCTGGCTGATAGCTGTATTAAATCCGAGGGCTTCGAAATCATCGGAAACCTTTTTAAGTGTCTGATGGTAAACCTTCTCAAGCTCAGGTACAGCCTCGTCTGTGATATTCTCCTCGTTTGTAAAGAATGTCCATACTCTGTTAAGGAACCTTCTCGCTCCCTCAACGCCCGCCTTGCTCCAGGGCTTTGAAACCTCAAGGGGTCCCATGAACATCTCATAAAGTCTCAGTGTATCAGCACCGTAATCACGGACGATATCCGAAGGGTTAACGACAAATTCAGGGAATCTCTTGCCCATCTTGATACCGTTCTCACCGAGGATCATACCCTGGTGAACCAGTTTCTTAAACGGCTCTTTTGTAGGTGCGAGACCCTTGTCATAAAGGTATCTGTTCCAGATACGTGAGTACATAAGGTGACCTACCGCATGCTCGGGACCACCTATGTAGAGGTCTACGGGCATCCAGTGCTTTAAGAGTTCCTGATTTGCAAACTCTTTATCATTATCGGGATCGATATATCTGAGGAAGTACCATGACGATCCTGCGGAACCGGGCATTGTGGATGTCTCTCTCTTACCCTTTATACCGTTTTTGTCATACTGCTTCCACTCTGTTGCATTTTCAAGAGGCGCCTGACCGTTTTTACCCTTGTAATCCTCAAGCTCGGGGAGGATGAGAGGGAGCTCTTCATCGGGAAGCACATGAATCTGGCCATCCTCGCCGTGTACGACGGGTACAGGCTCGCCCCAGTATCTCTGTCTTGCAAAGATCCACTCTCTGAAGTGATAGTTAACTGTACGCTTTGCAACGCCCATCTTTTCAAGCTTGACTGTAATGGCTTCCTTGGCCTCCTCAACAGTCATGCCGTCAAACTCTTCTGAATTGATGAGTTTAAAGCCTTTGCCGAGGTAATCATGTTTCTCAAGAGCCTTTTCAGATACGTCTACATGACCTGTCTTTTCGTTGCCCTCGATTACCTGGATCATCTCAATGTTGTGAGCGATGGCATACTCAAAGTCACGCTGATCGTGAGAGGGAACTGCCATTACCGCACCTGTACCGTATGAAGCGAGGACGAAATCACCGATAAACATCCTGACTTCCCTGCCGTTAACGGGGTTGATACATGTGACGCCCTTAAGCTCGCATCCTGTCTTGCCCTTGTTAAGCTCGGTACGGTCCATATCATTTTTCTTTACTGTCTCGTCTATGTATGCCTGAACTTCTTCCCTGTTCTGTACGCGGTCCATGAGACCCTTTACTATCTCTCCGTCGGGAGCCAGTACCATGAATGTGATACCGTAGATAGTCTCTATACATGTGGTGAATATCGAGAACTTGCCGCCGCCTACGATCTGGAACTCTACCTCAACACCTGTTGAGCGTCCGATCCAGTTGCGCTGAATAGCCTTTGTAGACTCGGGCCAGTCAATCTCATCAAGTCCCTCAAGGAGCTTCTCTGCAAATGCGGGCTGATCGATGACCCACTGCTTCATGTTCTTTCTGATAACAGGGAAACCGCCTCGCTCTGACTTGCCGTCGATTACCTCATCGTTTGAGAGAACTGTTCCGAGCTCCTCGCACCAGTTAACGGGCATGTCGATATATTTTGCATATCCGTCAAGGTAGAGCTGCTTGAATATCCACTGGGTCCATTTGTAGAATTTGGGATCCGATGTGGCAAGCTGCTTTGACCAGTCATAATCAAAGCCAAGCTCCTTAAGCTGGGCTGTAAATGTCTTTATATTTTCCTGAGTAAAACCGTTAGGATGGTTTCCTGTATTAACGGCGTACTGCTCTGCAGGCAGACCGAATGAA
>CADBFE010000081.1 GCA_902793845.1 uncultured Lachnospiraceae bacterium
TTAATACCCTTAAAATATTTATCCTGAAAAGTTTCATACTCAAAAGATGGAAAACATTCCAGATAATATGATCTGTCAAGACTGTCCGGACAGATAAATATTAATTTTTCTTCTGAAAATACTGATGCATATTTCCGTACACACATTTCCTCATCATGAGAGAATGTTTTTTTGTATATCGGTACTGCAACCACACATGTCTTTTTCATATACAACAAATTATTTTAACATTCCGTTTATTGCCTCAGCCATCTTGTCCCAGGAGAACCTTTCCTGCTCTTTCTTTACACCTGCTCTGATCTCTTCCTGAAGATTTTCATTAAAATATCTGTTAACTGTCTCTGCAACTGCATTCGGATCATCAGGCGGTACGACAAAGCCCGTCCTGCCGTCATCCACTACGTCCGGAAGTCCTCCCACACTTGTCACAAGTACAGGAAGTCCCAGTCCAAAAGAAATCTGGACAATACCTGACTGGGTAGCGGAATGGTACGGACATACGCACAGATCTGCTGCCGCAAAATAAGGTTCCACTTCACTGTTTGGAATATATCCGTCTTTAATGATTATTCGGTCGTACACTCCGTTTTCTTTCATCATTGTGATATATTCTTCTCTGTCGTCCCCGAATTCTCCTACAACATAAAGAATGATTTCCTTATCAATATCCTTCATGGCTCTTATAAGCACATCAAGTCCCTTGTACTTTCTGACAAATCCAAAGAACAGCAGTATCTTTGCATCTTCCGAAGTGCCAAGCTCGTGCCTTGCATCTGTCCTTGAAATATCCCGTACCTTAAACACATCGTAGCTTGGGTGGACATGCCTGCATATATCCATACCCGGAAGGATTGTCCTTAAATCATCTTCATCCATCGCAGAATGAACGATTGCGAAATCACCTTTTTTTAATGTATTCTTTGTAAGCCATCTGTCTAATGGAAATCTCTCATGGGGAAATACATTATGACATATAAATCCCTTTCTGATATTTTTAAGATGGCTCAGCAGTATCATATAGCAGGGTGCAAAATATGGATGCCACCAGGAAACTATCACCGCATCAGGTTTCATCTTTCTTATTTCCGAAGCACTTTTAATTATATTAAAAGGATTGGCCGTATTTATTAAATACTTTGTATCCTTTATCTCAAAAGTTTTATCCGAATAATCCCTCTGCTCCTTTTTCATCAGGAGCTTAGGATACTGCATTTTATATGAGACACATACTACATCATTATATTTTGATAAAGCTCTGACAAGGAGGCCCGTATAATGTGATATACCACCTTTATACGGATAAACCGGCCCGATCACAACTATTTTCTTTTTATCCATAACTGATTCCATACCGATACTTTTACCAGTAACATCCGCCCTCTACAATCTTTTCTATTCCTTCAGGTTTTTCTGCCTCATCAGGATATTTCCAGTATTCATTATAAAATCCGTTAAGCGGTTCAAAATCATCCCACCGCTTTCCCTTTATTCCAAACAAAAGCTGCATGGCGCCGCCCATATGTATGGCCTGTCTGCCACCCTCCTTTATCATGGCTGCAAGAGGCAGTCCGTATGCACCGCACGCAATCAGTGCAATATCAAAATCTGTTTTCATTGCTTCTTTGTACATGTAATCAAGAGCTTCAAACCATGTTGAAAATCTGTCATCTTTTTCATTTCCGATTGTCTGAACAGCTTTAAGACAGATCAGCTCAAATTCAGGAAGAATATCCGATCCTTTAAACAATTCCTTCCTGTATTTATACTGTCTTTCTATACTCTCTGCAAACGGATGAATACACAATACTTTCCTGCCCTTTAATGCTTTCGACCATGGATTATCCGGTGTGTACCAGGGCTCAAGTCCTTCAAGGAGACCATACTTAAGATTATCATCTCCGTATTTTTTCAGAATCCAGTCTTCCATTTTGTTGAACCAGACTCCCATAAGATCAACTGAATGGATTTTATCCTCCATCAGTCTCGAAAATTTGTCAAAATCATTTATGTCACCGAAAAATCCCGAAAAAATCGACAGGTAGTCATGACACTGCTGTTTTTCCTCTAATGAATCATTTTCTTTCTGACATGATACAAGGGCTCTAAGTTCTGTCCCTCCTATTCTTGCTGCCGCAAAAGGCTTTTCGGTTTCTATAAGTCTTAATAATTCACAATTACAATCTTGAATACCCAATATAGGTTTCCCGTTATATTTTTTATGTCCGATCCGGATCTTTGTATGATTATCCAGATATTTTCTTATTCTCCAGATGAATCTTTTCGTTTTCCAAGCAATACTCATTTATCAGTCCTGTTCAGTTATTAAGATCAAGAAAGCAATTCTATATACATCGATATTATTTCATCAGTATTTTTTTCGGAAGTAAACATCTCTTTAGCTCTCTTCCTTCCACTGATTCCAAGTTGTTTTATTTCTTCCCGGTGATTCAGACAATACTCCATCGCCTGTATAAGCCCGTTCTCATCATCATATAATAATCCGGTTTCTTTGTTTTTAACTATCTCTCCTGTCCCGGAATGATTGTATCCGATTACAGGCAGAGAAGATAACATATATTCAACCGTCACAAGTCCAAAGCCTTCATATTCCGAAGCTATGATGCCTGCGTCCATGGTTTTAAGCATATCCCTTATATCATCTCTGTATCCTGTCAGAAAAACATTTTTCAGATTATTCATGTTTATATAGTCTTCCAGTTTTTTCTTATAATTCTTTTTTCCGTCTCCGACTATATATATTTCAAATTTTTTATCTGTTTTCTTTAGCAGGGCATCGGCCGCCTTCAGTACTTCCAGCTGATGTTTCTTTTCGTACAGATATCCGACATAAATAAATCTGAAAATACCGTCTTCTGTTTGTTTGTCCGTTTTTTCATCGGCAAAATCCGATGCATCCACTCCGTCATATATCCTCATTATTTTGGAAAGAGGATATTTGTTTTTGTAATTATCTTTTACAGAATCAGATATTGCTATCAGTCTGTATGCTCTGTTGTAATAATCCGCAACTGTTTTGGATGAATAAAAATACTTCATCCCGAAGTGTTCTTTTGAAAATTCCCTTATGTGCCAGATGTGCCTGCACCCCAGCCTTTTTGCCAGCACTGCGCCATGGCCGATCACACCTGAGTTGGAATGAATCACATCTATTCTCTCTTCTTTAAGGGTGTCATACAGATAATCTGTTTCTTCTTTTATCTTTTTTCTTCTGATACATTTCTTTATCGCAAATCTAAGCGGATCACTGTACGGAGCCTGCCACTGGGTCACTCCGCATATAATATACGGCACTCCCAGTTCCTCCATACGGTTTGTCATATCACCCTTTCCGGGTATAACGAGCATAGGCTCAAATCCACCATTCTTAACCAGTCCCTCGATCAGATTAAGCAGAGCTTTGTTGGCACCGTACATATTATCATAATGTGTTATGAAGAGTATCTTCATTACTTACCGTTCTCCCCCGGCTCTGAATAATGAATATTTTCAATGCTGTCCCTCAGATGTGCCACTCCGTTGTTTATCTCATAGATAACATCACAGTTTTGAATGGTTGATAATCTGTGGGCAACGATTATCATCGTCTTGGTTCCGTGAAGCGAATCAATGGCATCCATTACTGCTGCTTCAGTCTCGTTATCAAGTGCACTTGTCGCCTCATCAAGTACAAGTATCATGGGATTCTGATAAAGGGCTCTCGCTATTGCTATACGCTGTCTCTGTCCGCCCGATATACGGGTTCCACCCTCTCCCACAAATGTATCAAGTCCCTCCGGAAGACCTTTAACAAATTCTTCCAGCTGGGCTTCACGAAGAGCCTGCCATACTCTTTCCTCGTCTATCTGATCAGCATCTATACCAAAGGCCACATTATTCCTCACTGAATCATCCGTAAGGAAAACAGACTGGGGTACATAACCGACTATCTTTGACCATGACCAGAGATTGTCATATACATCCTTACCGTCAAGGAGCACATGGCCTTCCTGTGGCTTTAAAAGTCCCAAGATCACATCTGCCAATGTTGTTTTACCTGCTCCTGACGGTCCTACAAAGGCAACTGACTGACCTTTTTTAATACTCATATTAAGTTCCTTTAAAACAGGCGCCGTTCCCGTAGGATACTTCCAGGTTATATTATCGATCTTAAGTTCATTATCAAAAACAAGCTCTTCATTCTTTTCCTGTTTTTCCTCTGATGCAATATTAAGCTGATACATTTCCTCCTGCTTTGCAGTCTTCATCATGTCGTATACAGCATCAAGTCTCGGCTTGTTGTACATAACGGCATTTATATTTGTGGTAAGACGGCCTACAGAAGGAAAAAGCCTGAATGCTGCAACGGCCACAATCGCGAGCCTGGTGACATAAAAGGCTATATCCGATTCCATATGGAGCCTTATCACAACCACTATGATAAGTCCGCCGATGCAGACCATCTCATATATATACTGGGAAACATTATTTAAAAATGTATTTCTTTTAAGAACAGATGCATTTTCCACGCATGATTTGTCAAAACTTTTTGCAAAATGATTCTGACGCTTCATTACCATGATTTCTTTAATTCCGTTATATGTCTGGGACAGATATTTAAACATGTCACTCTCTGTTCTCTGAGCTGTCTGTCCGAATCTCTTTATGAGTTTTCTGAGTCCGAAAACAAGTGCCATCATACATACGCCGAGCAGTCCTACAAGGGATATGGAGAGTATCGGATCAAGGAATACGATATATGCACTGACAGCCACAACAGTAAATACCTCGGCAATTCCCCTGAATGCATAAAAGCATACACAGAAAACACCTCCGACATCATGGTTTATGCTTCGTATTAATATCGATGAATTGATCCCAAGATGAAAAAGGTATGAACTCCTAATATATATTCTGTTTAATCTGATGGAAAGATCCCTTTGGATGTTTGTTGAGTACCATGTCTGTACATACGAAGAAAACATGAGATATATATTCTTCACAACATAAATTATGACAATAAACACTCCGAGTATTGTCAGCAGTTCAAGGTTGTCATCAGGATGGAACAAATCAGAGATGGCAACGAAATACCACTTATTGCCCAGATTATCAGGTGTCATCACTGCCTCTATAAAAGGGAGGATTGCCGTCACACCGAGAAGTTCCCATATCGATCCTATAAAAGAGACCAGCATTACCACAAAAAACAGTCTCTTTTGTCTCGAAGTAAATACATAATTCAGTTTATGTAAAATGTCTTTTACCGTTTTCAAAAATTATTCCGCCTCTTTGTATATTTCCGAATAAATATCGCTTATCCCCTTAAACATCTGTTCATATGTAAATGTCTTTTCGGGAACATCTTCAAAATTATCTGTTCCGTTTATAAAAAATTCTTCCAGAATATCTGCAAGCTGTTTATGATTTCTGTTTTCAAATGATAAACATTTGCCATATGCCACTTCGGGAAGTGATCCGCCATCGCTGTATATCAGCGGTGTTCCGATCTGACAGGCCTCAAGAGCGCTGAATCCGAATCCCTCAGTCAGCGAGGGCACCACTACAACGTCAGCCTGGGCTATACATGCACACAGTTCATCCCTCTTAACAGAATCCCTGATCAGTACCGATTCGGTCAGTTTTTTCTTCTCTATCAGCTGTGCAAATTCTCTCCTTAAATTCTCCGGTTCTTTGCCGAGGACAAAACATAGCTTTACATCTTTTGGAATCCTGTCTGTTAATGCTAGATTCTCGATTGCCTTTTCATAAACCTGTATACCCTTTGTTTTTCCGGGTCTTCCGTAGTAGAGTACTACTCTTGTATCCTCAGGTATTCCAAAGTATGATCTTAAAGAAAAATCCGTGCTGTAGGCATCTTTCCTCATCTCGTTGGCAAGATATACTCTCTTAACATTTTTAAGTCTACAGAATTTTTCGGTATCTTTCTTTGTCGCCTCGGAAATAGCATGATATACATCAAACTTCTGACGTATGGTATACTGCTCAAACAGATAAAAACCTGTGGCAATCACAAAATTCTCACACCAGTACCATTTAGGCCCCCTTGTTTCATATACCGTGAGCACAGAAGGTTTTTTATATTTTCGTGCGAGTCTGCTCACAACCGGTGACGTTGTAAATATTGATGTATGTACAATGTCGCACCACCTGATCACATCCTCTATATCAGATGTTTTCACAAGAGGGTGACCAAACATTGATTTCCATCTGCAATATCTGATATTTATTCCCTCAACCGTTTTCTCACCAAGATATTCTTCTCCGACATTTCTCGCCACTACTCTGACTTCATGTCCTTCATCTATAAGACCTTTTGCCAGGTCAAAAAACATTTTTTCTCCCCCTCCTACATACGGATAAAAATGGGGGAGTATAAGCGCTATCTTCATCTGTAAACTCCGTATCAGTCATTCAGTATATCTTTATCATATCTCATCAGGTACCACTGCTGCCCTGCTGCTCTGACAAAATCACTTTTAAGGTAATTACCCTTTCTAAGCAGGGACGGTCTTTTCATTTTAGGTGCGTCGTATATATCAAGAAATGATTTCAATATTTTTTTCTTCTCATCAGGCATCCGGCCTCCCAGTCTGTTGTACAGGAGCTTTGCCTGTCTCTCATATACAAACATCAGTTTTTTTGTATAAGGATTTTTAAATTTCTTTACTCTTGATTTAAGGCTCGTCAGGTTATTCCTGCCGACAACATTGTTACCATGCTGTCTGTAAAGCATAAGAGGAGTGTCAATATAATATATGTCACCCATCGATGATGCGATCAGAGCCAGCCACCAGTCATGCATTATAATGGCATCATCCGGCTCTCCTGCCAGTTCTTTAAGTTTCCTGTTTATCATACACATGCAACCTGCTATGCAGTTCTGAACAAGTATATGATTAAGATCAAGTTTATAAAGGAATGACCTGCCGTTCTTTAACGGCTTTAAGTCGCTGTCCGTCGCCATATATGCGGAAAAAACCAGATAAGGCCTGTCCTTGCCGCCCTTTGATTCAAGTAACAGCATATTATCAAGAGTAACCCTCACTTTATCCTTATCCCAGTAATCATCCTGATCACAGAACATAATATAATCAGCTGATCCATATCCCGTCAGATACATAAAATTATCTGATGCGTTCCCAAAATGTTTTCCGTCATCCAGCAGTTTTACTTTATCAGGATATTTTTTTTCATATTCTCTGATTATACTGACCGTACTGTCTGTCGAACCGTCATCGTGGATTATGATATTTATATTCTTATGACTCTGGGCCAGCAGTGAGTCCAGCTGCTCCCGTATATACCGTTCCCCATTATATGTAGCCAGGAGAATATCTACTTTTATCTCTTCTGAATTAATACTCATCTTTGTATCAGTTAAAAATATCGCTTATCTTTCCGGTCAGTCTGATCATGCATACTTTACAGAAAAAAAGTGCATATTTTGCTACATAATGTACATCATATAATATCCCTTTTTTCCCGTAATTAAGTGTAGCTGTTGCAAAATCTTTATCCGAAAAACCTCCAATGACATCAGGAAGCCTGTCTATTTCTTTACGCGCTCTGAAAATATCACGATATGTATTTCTGAATCTTGCATCTATAGCATTCTCCAGCTTATATCCGTGTTCCCTACTGATTTTTTTTAAATCATCACAGTTTCTTATATTGATCAGGCTCTGAGTCAGTACGGAAATCCTGTTCCATGTACTGTCCTCAAGCTGACGATATGCAAAAGCATTATCAGGGATATAATATACATCCGACAACCCTATATGCCACAGTGTGATGATACTGTCATCAAATATCTTTCCCCTTAATACCTCTGTATTTCTCGAATATTTATTCCGAAAAATAAATGTCGCTGAGTGAGCATAATATCTGCGCCAGAATTTATTATTTTTTATGACCATCTCCCTGTCGCCGAGATTCACATATTCCTCATCACGTCCGTCCTTTTCATAATGATAATTAAACGGATGAAAGCATCCTGATATCTCCGGA
>CADBFE010000082.1 GCA_902793845.1 uncultured Lachnospiraceae bacterium
TATGCAACGATACCGCCCTGATTCCAGTAGCCGATAGCCGACTCTACGGAATTACCGACTGACCCCCTCGCAACTCTCGACGGAGAATATTCCATCATATCAAGTCCGAGGATAGCGGGATACTCCCCTGTCTCGTTGTATATAGCGGTATTTTCCAGTCCGTACATACCTTCCGAAACCTGTCCGGAGATTATATGGTTGCCGTACATATCGCACATGTAGCTGTATAATCTCTGGGTCTCCTCAGAAGCGTTCGGATTGCAAAGCGTTCTGTTTACTTCGTATATAGAAGGATCTATATCATCGGAATGTTTTACTTTTATCTCATCAAGCATGATCCAGCCCCAGTATTTACTGATATTGATTTCATGGGTGCCGGCTGTTAAATAGATACGCTCTACTACAGAATCTGTAAACGTGCTGCTCTGGACACTTGTGACGCCTACGCTCTCTCCGTCTACCGTCACATTGTTTTCCTTATAATCTCCGCCGCTTGATGCTGATACAAGATCGAGATCGTAGAATCCGTCTTCTGCAGTCTCTATGGTTACGGTCACACTGTCTCCGTCATCGGTAAAGCCTTCCACATAACCTGTTCCGCCAAATCCGGATGCCGTATTTGCCACCTTGCAGTTTCCGGATAATACACCGTCCTCTGCCTCATAGACATTGGCTTCTTCCCAGCTGTATGTATTCACGATCTTGTCCGCATTGCCCTTTCCGCAGCCGCAGAGAAAAGCTGTCAAAATTGCTGTTAAAGTGATTTTAATTAATCGTTTACTCATTCTTTAATTTTAACTTATGCCGGCCTGTTATTACAATAAAACTACTGTTGTAAATATGTCAGATTTTTTCTGATCAATTCTGTGCGTTGTGCCACACACTCTACGCTTCTTAATGGGTCCTCAGGCGTATTAAATGCGTAATCAAGGAGTCGGTCCACGGTAGTTTTTGCCACATGGAGCCTTGTATCCGATGAAGCATAGTAGATGTAGACGTCGCCGTTATCCTCTGCTATCGCACCGTTTGTAAATACGACATTTGAGACATCTCCGACTCTCTCTCCCTTAAGTGGAGCGATGAGGAATCCTCCGGGCTCCGCAATGACCTTTGACGGGTCATTTAGGGAGGTGACAAAGGCATAGATAACATACCTAAGGCCTGCTGCCGTATTGCGCACGCCGTGTGCGATATGTATCCAGCCTTTGTCTGTCTTTATAGGGACCGCACCGGCACCGTTTTTGCTCTCGGTGATGGTGTGGTATTTTCTCTTTGATGTGATGATCTCCTCATCGATTACGGGATTCATGATATCGTCGCAGAGACCAAATCCGATGCCTCCGCCTGAACCGGTATCTATGAAATCATCCATGGGTCTTGTGTAAAAAGCATATTTGCCGTTTACAAACTCGGGATGGAGGACTACATTTCTCTGCTGGGGAGAATTTAAAGTCTTTAAGTTAGGGAGTCTCTCCCAGGTCTTTAAATCCTTTGTCCTGACTATACCTGCAGCAGCTACAGCCGCTGAGAGGTCGTTAACCGTCGTATCCTTGCTCTCAGAGCAGAATACTCCGTATATATATCCGTCCTCATGCTTTGTGAGACGCATGTCATATACATTTGTCTCCTCGGGACATGTATCGTCAAGAAGTATCGGATAATCAGTAAATCTGAAGCCGTCTACCGGACTGTCAGACTCCGCTACCGCAAAAAATGATTTACGGTCGTTGCCCTCAACCCTGGCTACTATATAATATTTGCCATTAAGCTCTATGGCACCTGCGTTAAACACACAGTTGACTCCGAGTCTCTCCATGAAATACGGATTGGTCGCCGGATTTACGTCGTATTTCCATGTAAGGGGTATGTGGTCTCTTGTGAGTACCGGGTATTTATATCTGTCATAAATACCGTTGTAAAAAGAATCGTCGACCTCGTTTTTTCTGCCGATCAGTTCCTCGTATTTTTTTGATAACTCAATATATTTAGGATGAAGCTCTGCCATTTTATTGTCCGTTCCTTTTTTGATTATCTGATTCCTATCTCTGTATCGGTAGTCGTCACCACGCTGTTTTTCTTGATGTAATCAACTACCTCGTCAAGCTTTGTAAACGCCAGGCCTACATAGCTGTCTGCAGCTCCGTAGTAGATGGCGATCCGTCCTGTATCATTGTCCTGAAGCGTCGCACAGGGGAAGCATACGTTTGGTACAAATCCTCTCTCCTCAAACCACTGCTCAGGTGTTAAGAGGAAGTTCTGGCAACGGTATTTAACTATTGAAGGGTTGTCAATATCGAGGATCGCTCCTCCTATCGAATATACAAATCCGTTACAGGTGCCTGACACTCCGTGGTAGAAAAGGAGCCATCCCTCATCTGTCTCGATAGGAGCTGCGCCGCCGCCTATCTTGACTGACTCCCACCACTCAGAGCCCTTGCTCATCACATGGCGGTGTTTGCCCCAGTATGTCATGTCGGGAGACTCTGACAAGAAGATATCGCCAAACGGTGTATGACCGGAGTCCGAAGGTCTCGAGAGCATCACGAAATTGCCGTTTATCTTTCTCGGGAAGAGCACTGCATTTCTGTTAAAAGGAATAAACGGATTCTCTATACGGGTGAATGTCTTGAAATCCTTTGTCTTGGCAAGGCCAATCGCTGCACCGTAGAAATCGCCGCACCATATGATGTAATATGTATCCTCAACCTTTACCAATCTCGGGTCGTATGCATATACCGGCATGAAAGGTTTGCCGGATTCATCTGTAAACGGGATCTTCTCCTTATCAAACTCCCAGTGGATCGCATCCTCAGATCTGCCAAGATATATGTATGGGATACCGTTTGTCTGCTCTCCCCTGAATACTCCGATGAATTTACCCTTATAAGGCATTACAGCTGAGTTAAATATTCTCGCTACTCCCTCAACAGGGTTTCTGTCGATTATCGGATTTTCGTCATATCTCCATACGGGAGCGCCTTTTAATCCTTCGGGCTTTTCCTGCCAGGGGATATTGGGAAGTGAGTCAACATTGATAAATTTAGCCATTTTCGGTATCCTTTCACTTTAATTTATGGTTTTTTATGCATGTTTCCGTCCGGTTAACTAATTTACTTAATCGTTAACTTATGATTTAAGTATATTCTTTACACAAAATTAAGTCAAAGGAATAATGGAGTTGTTGTGAATTTTGTCGAAAGTGACAGAAACCCGGATTTGAATTGTGCAAATTTTACATTACATAATTTTATTACGTCAATTTATCCATGCGCAAAAAATAAGCCCGGTCACGCATTGCGCAGCGGAGCAGGCGCTTAGCATGACCGGGCTTATTTTTGTAAACTGTAATATACTATACTTCTCTATTACTTTGTATGAATATCCACCCTGGGCGCCTCAAGATCAGTCGCTTTGGTGCCGATCGAAACGGTCTTTTTTGTATTCTTAATTTTTGCTTTTTTATCATCATTAAGGAAGTTTTTAAGATCATCGCCTTCAAGTTTCTTACGTTCCGGCTCTTCCATTTTTAATTCAGGGAAATCTTTCTTTATCTCCTGCATAAATGCCAGCTCATGTTTTGCCTTAATGTGATCCATGGCGACGCTGTCCCTCTCTTTAAGACCGGACTCCTTATATGCATCTTCAAATTGCTCAAGGGTTTCATTCGCCTTTTTTACAATATCTTTTGCGATTTTTAAGCGTTCTGCACCATATCCGAAATTGTTCTGATACCATTTGGAATGTGTATTGATATAAGACTGCGCATTGTCTCTGATCCTTGACAGCTTCGGCTTCATCATGCAGCATTCCAGATCCGTTTCAGGCTGAATTGCAAACAGATTACCGATTGACATCTCAAGCGTCTCAAACTCATCTCCGTCTTGATGTCCCGATTTTACGGTCTTGATCAGCTTTCCGCTTGCATCCGAAAGCCAGTTCCATGTATTCATTGTCAGATCATACAGTTTTTTTGTCTTGTTAAACTTATCCTGTATCCCTTTTATTTCCGCCTTTACTTCTTCTGCAGAATGATAAATTTTGGGGTTCTTGACATTTTTGGCATCTGCCTTAGGCTTTATTTTCGGTACATTAGCCTGAAAATCTCTCTCAATATCTAATCCATAATCATTCGCTTTATCATACTTTAAGGCAGTATACATATTAAACAGGTCAACATCCTTCTGCGAAAGAGAAGCTACTTTATCCCTTATCACTGTAAAATCATTTGCCACTATCAGCCCCGCTCCAATGTTGGTAAATGGATCATTCACTTCCAACCCCATCTGGAATGTACCGAGAATCTGTGAGGCCGCTTCTGCTCTCCTGCCATATTCTGAGAAATGTATATAGCTTCCGGCAATATCAAGGGCCGCGGTTCTGCTACCCTTAAACTTCTCCAGTTCCGGTATCTCACCGTTCATGATCTTATCAGCATACTCCGTCACCGCTTTTACAAATTTTACCTTCTCTTCTACCTGTATCTCCGCGAACGTGGTCCAAAGTTTTAACAGATCATCATACCTGCTCTCTGATAAATATCCTTCTACATTTCTCCTCTCCCTGAATTTATCAAGAAACTTGATTTGCCCGTCCACTTTACCTGATATTACCATATTTTCGGGATCCTTCGCGCTTTGCAACTGTACATCTATCATGATTTTTGCGATCTCTTTATAATTTTTTTCTTTCACCAGGCGAACATATAAATCATACTGCTCAGCCTCAGCTTTAGAGGTGATATCATTCTTATCTTTTTCCGAAAGTTCATCCACGGATAACTCATCCCAATCATCGGGAAGACCCGGATGTTCTGCAGCCGCATCTTCTTTTTCAGGAGCTACATTTTCTTTTTCAGGAGCCTCATTTTTCTCCTCCTCCTTCCCAATCGCACGGATGGAAGGATCCAGTGAATCCAGATCATAATTGATTCCCATATCAATATTCGCAGCAAGCAGATATTTTTTAAATCTGATCTGCTTATCCTCCGAAAGCGCGCTTATCATTTTTGCATAGTTGCTTTTTCCGTTACCATCCTTCTTCCCCATAAACTCGAAAAAGCTCTCAAAATGATCAATAGCTTTTTGTATTTCATCTTTTATTTGCTCAAAATATCTGCCATCTTCTTCATCATACATCACCTGCTTGCATGCTTCAGAAAGATCGTCCGTATAAGTACTTAATTTGTAATAATCTTTTCCTTCCCAGTCGTCAACTTCCACTCCGTTCATTTCCGTAGTAATCAGGCGCAAAAAATCCGAATACATTTCCGGATTTCTCTTCCTTAAAAATTCTTTCGCTGATCCTGCCATAATAATGTCCTCCGTTTTATATTTAACATTAGTCAAACAACCGACATTCAGTTAATAACCTTTTTGTCGATTGTTTATATTTATTATAGTTTTTGATGTGTTGCAGAAGTGTTGCAAAAATGATAAAAAAAGACCCGAAAGATCAGGTCTTTTAATTCCTGTTTATATGGCGATGATTATCTCATCCGTGATCTCATCGACGCTCTTTCCGTCAGTTGTGATCGTGATGTCGGCTGCGCCTTCATAAAGGGCACGCCTCTTTTCCATGAGACCGGCTATATACTCCACGTTCATATTTCCGTTTAATATGGGTCGGTTTGTGCTGTCCTTAACCCTGTTATATACAGTCTCAGGGCTGGTCTTTAAATAAAAGACCCGGCCGTTTTTCTTCATATATTCAATATTTTCGGGACGGACAACTACGCCTCCTCCGCAGGAAACTATCGTGTTGCCCTCTTTACCTATGGTCAGGATGAGCTCACTCTCAAGATCCCTGAATCTGCTCTCGCCGTACTTTTCAAATATCTCCGGGATAGTCATGCCCTGCTCTTTTTCGATACGCTCATCCATCTCAGCCAGATTCATCTTGAGTCTCTTCTGGAGATGTCTCGCTACCGTACTTTTTCCGGCTCCCATAAAACCGATGAGAAATATATTTTTCATATTATTATCCTTATGAATAAAATTTTGCTTTTACTTCCTCTACAGGCATATCCTCGCCGGTAAAGAGTTTAAATGCCGATACACCCTGCCACAGGAGCATACCTTTGCCTCCGATAGTAGTGCAACCTGCTGCCTTTGCTTCTTTAAGGAGTTTTGTCTCCTCAGGATTGTATACCGCATCGCATACCACGAGGCCTTCCCTGAATGCAGAGAGATCCTTTACCACGCTCTGGTCGGCGAGGTTTGGATTCATACCGACTATTGTGGCATTTACAAAGATGTCGCTGGAATTAATCTCCTCTGTCATCTTCGGGATATCATCTATATCGTATACATTTACGATCACACCGGGTACTGCTGCCTTTATCTTTTCAGCCATGGTGAGGGTACGCTCAAAAAAGCTGTCCTTTTTGTTAAAGACAGAAATCTCTCTGACACCGTCAAGGGCACACTGAACCTGAATGGCTGTGGCTGCGCCGCCTCCGCCTGCTACCGTTATCTTTTTACCCTTAATATCTACACCATGATCCTTTAAGTTATTAACGAAGCCTTCTCCGTCCGTGATATGACCGGTGAGTTTGCCGTCCTCATTGACAATAGTATTTATGGCACCGATTATCTTTGCGGCAGGCGATAGCTCATCCATATATTTTGCTGCCTCGATCTTGTCAGGCATGGTGACATTGCCGCCCTTCATATTGAGGAGTCTCATAGCATCAATATACTGCTTTACGCCGTCTTCCTTTACATCAAATGCCGTGTATATGTAGTCGAGTCCCAGCCTTGCAAAGCTGTAGTTGTACATAGCCGGGGAGCCCGAATGACCCACCGGTGATCCGATGAGTGCAAGCAGTCTTGTCTTTCCGGTTACTCTCTCATTTATCTTGCTTATGTCTTCCATTAATAATTATCCTTCCTCATTAAAGTGATCTGTTCCGTCCTCGTTCCTTCTCTTTTTGATACCTTCGAGGATCACTTTCTTTTTCTCGATGACTGTCTTCTGGTCCATGGCAGGTACATCCTTTAGCTTGTACTCTATGCCAAGTTTCTCATACTTGGGCTTGCCCATCGTATGGTAGGGGAGTACATCGAGTGCCTTCAGATTCTTGAGGCCGCCGATGAAATATCCGAGCTTTTCAAGATATACATCATCATCTGTGATACCGGGTACCACCACATGTCTAATCCAGATATCAACGCCTTTTTCATCTATATATTTTGCAAAGGCAAGTATGCCGTCATTAGGCTGCTGTGTCAGCTCTTTATGCTTCTCGGGATCGATATGCTTGATATCGAGCATGATGAGGTTTGTGAGTGGCAGGAGCTTGTCTACCTTTTTTACATACTCCTCGTTATTAGGATTAAATGCTATACCTGACGTATCGATACACGTATGTATACCCTTTTCTTTTGCCAGAGTGAAAAGCTCAATAAGGAAATCTATCTGCATCAGAGGCTCACCGCCTGTAACCGTAATACCTCCCTCCGAGTAGAAACCCTTGTTTCTCTCATACTGTTCTATGATATATGAAGGCTCCGTCAGTGTACCTGCATTCATCTCCCATGTATCCGGGTTGTGACAGTATGCACACCTCATTGGACATCCCTGTACAAATACTACATATCTGACTCCCGGTCCGTCCACCGTACCGAAGCTCTCAAGTGAATGAATTCTACCCTGCATATTCTAATCCTCCTAAATTACTGTATGTCATTAAACATTTTTGTGAGCTCTGCCCTGTTGGCTGCTCCTGTTTTCTTATCAGGAGACATATTCCTGTTATTTTACCGTTTAACCCTTTTTCACACTATGAAGAGAATACCACATAAAAAGTCTTTTCACAATGTAAGAATACTGCTCGGCCGCGTAAATTTACTGTAGGAAATTTAATAATAAAGATGCTCTGTCAAAGAAATGTTAGAACTCAAGTTTGTCTCTTTATTATATTCTTATTTCTA
>CADBFE010000083.1 GCA_902793845.1 uncultured Lachnospiraceae bacterium
TCCCACTTTTCATCTCCGGTAAAATATACGTCATAGAGTCCGTCTATATCCGACTGATTAACAGCCTCATCATTTGCCCTGGGCACACATGTCAGTGTCTTGTAATAGTTGCCGTCCACAATTGACTGGCCGCATATCTTTACAAGATATCTCGTACCGCCGGTGTCTCTCGATGTATCATTATTATCAATGATCGGTGTTTCCTTGACCTCGACACTCGCTATCTCCGAGAGCTCATCTATGAGTACATCCCTCTGGTCCCTGAGTTCATTGGCCATGGCACCGGAGTTCATCTCGATCACATTTATCTGCTTGTTTAATGAGGCAACTTCTTCCGCTATAGCATTTATTCTGTCGATGTTAACCTTGATCTCCTGATTAACATCACTCTGCATTTTTCTCAGATTGCTATACATATCGTTGAAATATGTAGTCACATTATTGGCGTAACCGATCATCTGGCTGCGCACTGTGTTGTCACCGGGATTTTTCGATAGTTCCTGAACTGTATTGTAGAATTCACTGAATATGGTATTGAAACCTTTTATGGAATCATCATCACAGTAATATTCCTCGATACATGACATATAATATCTCTTTGAATCATACTCACCGAGCTTACTGTTGTTTGCCCAATATTTCTCATCATAAAAACTGTCGCGTACTCTTTCGATCGACAGTGTCTCAACTCCGGCACCCACACATCCGTATGTGGTAAATGATCTGATGGCGTCTGCTGCCTGCGTAGACACAACCTGACGGCTGTATCCCTTTGTCTCGGCATTTGACACATTGTTGGCTGTTGTATTAAGTGCAGCCTGTGATGCCTGAAGTCCCGTATATGCTGTATTTAATCCCAAAAAAGTAGATGACATAGCCTTCTCCTGATTCGTATGCCACATCCTTTTGGCCTAAAGGCTCGTCCATGAGCCCCGTAAATCACTTGCTGAAATATATATCGGACAAAGTTTCTGATTATTTTAGTCTTTAGGTTCCGAGAGTATTGATGATATGCTCCGTACACTCATCTATCACGTTAATAAAACGGCTGCTGGCATTGTATGCATTCTGGAACTTGATCATATTTGACAGTTCCTCATCAGTTGATACACCCAGTGTACCCTGACGTGTACCCTCGATAGACTCAACGGTGAGCCCCTGGTTTTCAGACAGACTCTTGTAGATATTTCCGGAGTTTGATACCTGGGATACGAGATTTGAGTAAAATCCCGTAATCGATATGGCATTCGTCAGATCGGGGTTCAGGATATATTTTTCATCAAGAAAAGCCTGTTCAAGGGCTTTTGCAGTCTGATAATCCACAGAACCGTCGGGCATCATAAATCCAAGATGTGTCGGATACTGCTGAAGATCCTGGTTTACCACAAGATTGGGCACAGAAAACCATGCCTTTGACTCAGCTATGTAATCGCCGTTTGCATTCTTTGTATATCTTGCCTCCAATGTATTGCCGTTTGAATCAGTCACCACATAATATCCGTTTCTGCCTCTGTCCATCACGGCACTGTACTCACCTGACGCGATCTTGTCAGATGATATGAGATCCGGGTCTGTAGTCTCGTCAACACCTATACGCATAAAGAGCTGGAGAGGATCTCCGTTTTCATCACGCATATATTTAGAGTTTGGATTTATAAGTGATGCCGCTTCCGCAGCCTCCTTAAGTACATCATTTACGGCAGTTACCACATTTCTGACCAGTCCGTCAAACTCTGCCATTACATTCATCATGACCGATTCCTTGACAGCGTCATATCCTGCTGACGTCTGGAGATCTGTCCAGTTGCCTCTGTGGTCACCCCTCGCCAGATAAGCTGCCTTAAGGCTGCCAAGATCCGTATCGTTTATCGAAGATATGCCTATATCAAAGTTGTATACAGGTGCTGTGTCGGCATCATATACCTTTCTGCCGTATGAATCTCTGTATGACTCAGCGATATCGGGCCAGTAGAGTTTAGCAAATCCCGAGTTTTCATCGACGTTGTATGCCATCTCGTTTACCTTGTCCATCATGACAAAGTCATGTCCCTCAAATTTTACCAGTATGTTTCCGAAAAAGTCGCTCTGGTATGAGACATTGCCGTACTCGGCAAGGGTATCTATTAATTTATTTCTCTGATCCTTGAGATCGTTAGCGTTTTCAACACTTCCCGCCTCAATGCCTCTGATCTTTTCGTTTAATTTATAGATCTTATGTCCTATGTCATTTATATCATCGACTGTAGTCCTGACCTTGTAGTCAAGTTTGTCCTGGTAATCGGAAAAATCCTGATATACATTGCCGGATGCCTCAACAAATGACTGGGCATACTGTACAAACATTGACTGGCAGACCTCGCTTGAAGGGTCTTTTACAAGCTCCTCAATCGAGTCCCAAAGGTCGGTGAGCGATTCATAAAAAGTCGCTCCGTCGAGCTCTCCGAGTATCTCTTCTATCTCCTCAATGGCTGCGTATGAAGTCTCGTAAAAGCTCTTTCTGCCTGTTTCCTCACGATAAGAAGCGTCAAGGAACTGATCTCTCACCTGACGCACTTCATTTATGAATACACCGAGTCCGGTCTGCTTCTGAGCCACACCGTCGATGTTCATTGACAGTCTCTGATATTCTCTTGTACCCTCGGACACCTGCTGCCTGGTATATCCTTCAGTGTCGGCATTCGTGATGTTGTGTGCTACAACATTGAGTGCCTCCTGGCTTGTCTGCAGTCCGCTGGTTCCGACATATAAAGCTCCGAATAATCCCATAAAAATCGCCTTTCCTGTGGGTTAACTCTTAGAGTCAAATCTTTTTGTTCCGCTTCCGTAGGTGTTGCCTGTATTAACGGCTCCCTTATTATAATCGGCTGTTTCCGGTGCTCTCCTTAGTGACTGGAGCATATTCATCTCAAATTCCACCATTTCGAGAGAGCTCTGTATCAGTTCTCTGTTCTGATTGTTAATAAGCTTGATGCCGTCAAGTGTGGTTTTTAACCTGTCATGGATCCTGGTTAAGGCATTTCTCTCCTTTGGCCGGTTCTCCATCATTTTGATGAGTTCCGGGAGTTTTAACTCCTCACCTCTGCGATTGGTAACCTCGGAGATATCCTTCATTACGGTCATTCTCTTTTTCTCGAGATTCTGTATACGGGCGACCACAACCTGCTCTTTTTCTGTGATTACGTTAAGAGCATCCAGGTCACCTTTGATTATTATCGGTGTTTTTTCTTTGGATATTTCTGTCAGAGCGACATACTCCTCATTTTCCTTTTCGAGTATATCGATTAGATTTTCCATTAAGCTGGCCATAGGTATCCCCCAAGTATTTTGAATATAAACCAAAAATGTCCGTAACGATACTTTTGTATCGTCACAGACATTTACTTATCCCATTATTATTCATTGGTAAATGATAAAAGCAGTGCAGTTTATGCCAATGTCTGTGATAGTTTGTCCATAACGTGATCTGCGAATTCATATCCGCTGATATCATATGTACCGTTTTCTATTGCAGACTTAAGCTCAGCTACCTTGTCAGCTCTTACATCAGGAGCTGCAGCGACAGCCTGTTTAGCCACATTAAGATCCTTGCCTGCGCTTGAGATATTAAGTTTATCCTTAAAATCTTTTCCTGCAGAACCTGCTGAATATGCAGAGGGCTTTGTTGTGCTGTATAACTGCTGAATCTGCGAAAAGTTCTCTATCCTCATAACTACTCCTCCTTCCATAATAATTATGGAATAATGTACCATTCAAAATGAAAACCGTTTCCTTGTTTTACATCTCAATTTTCATTTTCTGATATCTATATCGGAATGATCAGAGATTTCTTTAGTTTTTTTGTAATATTTTTTAATTTTTATTTTTTCCCGGCCACCCTGATTATCTCATAGCGGTACTTCCAGGCTATCGCAAAGATTTTTATATCATCTATAAAATATCTCTTAAACAGTCTTCCGGGCTCTTTTAAAAATCTGTAAAACCATTCCAGGCCGTTCTTTCTCATCCATTTTGGAGCACGCTTAACATTTCCTGCCTCAAAATCAATGGCTGCTCCAAAGGGAAGAGCTACCCCAAATGTCATCCTGTCCCTATATTTATAAATAAACTTCTCCTGCTTTGGAGCTCCGAGACCCACTACCAGGATATCCGGGCAGACTTTATTGATCTCTCCAAATACTTTTTCAAGTTCTTCTTCATCATTTTCAAATCCGTATGACGGAGAGTATGTACCCACTATGTTTAGTCCGGGGTATTTCTTTGTCAGTTTCTCCGCTGCAGTCTTTGCCACGCCTTCTGCTGCACCGAGCAGAAACATTGTATATCCCTTTTTTGATGCCATCTCGCATACTCTCGGGAGCATATCGGCTCCCGGTATTTTCTCAGTGATCGGGCATCTGACCGATTCTGCTATCCACATAAGGGGCGTACCGTCAGTTATTATCAGGTCGGCATTTTCATATACCAGTCTGAATGTACCGTCCTTTTCAAGCTTGACCACATGATCGGCATTGGGGGTCACCACATATTTCTTTGCCCCTTTTTCTTCACGGCAAAATGATTCTATCCGGTCAACAGCCTCATCAAAACTGATATCATCTATAAATATGTTCAGGAACTTTCTCCTGTGTCCCCTATACGAGACAGGCTCCTTTTTCTTTCTGATGATGATCGAAAAGATTTTTTCAATGAGATTAAATATCAGTGCCACAAACATAACACTGGTACAGTCGACTATCACATCAAACAGATCGCAATATCTCTCCGGTACAAACAGCTGGAATATCTCATCAGCAACTGATACTACGCCGCA
This sequence comes from uncultured Lachnospiraceae bacterium, assembly GCA_902793845.1. Taxonomy (GTDB): domain Bacteria; phylum Bacillota; class Clostridia; order Lachnospirales; family Lachnospiraceae; genus NK4A136. The sequence continues at coordinate 4,811 of CADBFE010000083.1, forward strand.
CATAAACATTATATATATTGCCCTGATTCTGCCATGAAAACCATTGACGGTAATCGCCATACCTACACACAGGGCGAGAGCCGCGTACTCTCCCATATGTCCCAGTGTCCTGACGATTGCATTTAACGACTGCATGAGTATCTCGTACTGGGCTGATGACATATCGATCCCAAGGAATGTAAATCTCGATACATCCGTTGCTACCTTAAAGCTGTTCTGATTTGATATCTCTCCAGTCTGGGATGACAAAATAAATATTGTCACAAGTACCGCAAGGGCAGGAGCCCATGACAGCGTGGAAAGTGCAACTTTACCACCGGTAGCTATCATAAATCTGATATTCATACCGATATATCCCGGTCTTATCCTCTTAAGCGCATCTGAGGAAAGAGACGATCTGCCTGTCTTTAGGCCGTATGACAGCCCGATTGTGAGAGCATTCATCAGGGGTGCATTTTTTACGATCCAATTTCTGGATTCATCATCTGTCACTGATGCAAATACATAATCTTCCTTTACAAGAGCTGGATTAATATTATCATATGTCCTCAGTTCATAATTTAGTCCGGGATGTTTATCGAGCAGATTTTCAACCAGTCCCTCATAATCGCTCTTGTCCCTGCAGACAAATAATATGGAATTTCCTGTCTTTGCCAGATCATCAAGAAGATTTCCCACAAAGGCGTCCATATTTATCTTTTTTGCAACGGGATATCCCTGTACATGCATCTCCGCTATCAGCTGACCGCTCACAGGAAATGCCACAAGGGCATTGTTTAAATAATCTGAAAAATCCCTGTCTTTTTCCGCCGTCATCACATCTGATACAGATGCGTTGCAGATATATTTCCCCCTGTATCTGTTTACAGCTTCATCACGCAAAAAGGCAACCAGCTCTTTCGTTCCGGTTGCCGCAAGGAAAGTATTTAAAACCTGACATTTTACGATATCAGCCACAATATTATCCTCAAAAATGCATCACTTAATTATCGATCTGAAATACTCGATTGTCTTATCAAGACCTTTATCAAGGGGGATAGTAGGCTCCCAGTCCAGTTCTCTCTTTGCCGTTTCTATTACAGGCTTTCTCTGAAGCGGATCATCTGAAGGCAGAGGCATATATACAAGCTTAGATTTACATCCGGTCTTTTCTATCACCAGTTCTGCAAGCTGCTTTATCGTAAACTCTCCGGGGTTACCTATATTGCACGGACCTATGAAATCGGCTCTCGAATTCATCAGTCTGACCATACCCTCTATCAGATCATCAACATAGCAAAAGCTCCTGGTCTGGCTGCCGTCTCCGTATATGGTGATATCCTCACCCTTTAATGCCTGTACTATAAAGTTTGACACTACTCTGCCGTCTGCAGGGTGCATCTTGGGTCCGTATGTATTAAAAATACGCATTATCTTTATCTCTGTGCCGTGCATCCTGTGATAATCATAAAACAGTGTCTCGGCCGCACGTTTTCCCTCATCATAGCAGGAACGGATACCCATGGTATTTACACATCCCCTGTATGTCTCCGGCTGTGGATGTACTTCCGGATCACCGTATACCTCTGATGTGGATGCCTGGAGTATCCTTGCCTTTACTCTTTTTGCAAGTCCCAGCATATTCATAGCTCCCAGGACGCTCGTCTTCCATGTCTTTATCGGATTGTACTGATAATGAATAGGGCTTGCAGGACATGCAAGATTATATACCTGATCTACCTCGAGAAAGATCGGCTCCGTCACATCATGACGTATAAACTCAAAATAATCATTTCCGAGAAGATGCCTTATGTTATCCTTGTTTCCCGTAAACAGGTTATCAAGACAGATTACATCATTACCCTCATCTATCAATCTGTCGCAGAGGTGTGATCCCAAAAATCCTGCTCCGCCTGTTACAAGTATCCTTTTTCCCATTTTAAATATCCTCCAAAGATATTATTTTCTTAATTACTTATTTATTAATATTCTGATGTACGGTGTCACGCTGTGATATACGGCAGATAAAAGACCGTAATTCTTTTTCACGAAATAAAACCAGTCCCCTGCCGGCAGTCCCTTCGGACTCTCTTTTTTTCTGATTCTCTCTTTTCTCGAAAGAGATGTGTCCCTCCACGAACCTGTTATATCATTATCACTGCACCGGCCTGCGTAATCCTCTCCGTTTATGATGATATATCCTTTACGCCTTATCATCATACCGTAATCATAATCGCCCATGCTGTGTCTGTAATTCTTATCAAGCATTCCGACGTCAAAGAAAACTTCACTCTTAATAAGTACGCAGTTACAGTTAAATGTATCAGCCTGCTTCACTTCTTTTGACGGTTCCAGCAGCTTAAATTTTGCAAAATGATCTGACATCTTTAAGACGCACCCGTATGTCATGGCTCCTTCACTGTTTCTGGTAGCTCCCGCCACAGCTGATGCCCCGGCATTTTCAAGGCGGGTTATCATCTTCTCTATGGCCCTGTCATAAAATTCCACGTCATCATTTACAAGGAGCGCATATTCAAAAGCGTCCTTTTCAGCAGATAATGCGTTCAGGGCATATCCCATCGATACTCTCATACCGCCGTTCCAGAAAAGACTGCCGGTACCTTCTATCAGATGGACTTTATCTCCCAGCGATTTTTTTAGGTACTCCACTGTCCCGTCACTGCTCAAATCATCAGTAATGACAAATCTGAAATCAAGCTCAGGGTTTCCGGTTATCAGTGTCTCTATGCACTTTTTTGTATAGTCCAGACGGTTATA
>CADBFE010000084.1 GCA_902793845.1 uncultured Lachnospiraceae bacterium
GACGGATAAAGAGAAGTCAGTCAGGAGCGATGAACTGACAGTCATTGACGATAAGTACATGAATGAGTTTCGTGAGTGGTATGTCGGCAGGGATGAAGAAATCCTCGTGGAAGAAGAGAAGGAGATAGACGGAGAGACATACTCAGTTGGTCATACTAAAGAGTATGTTCGTGTAGCTGTCCTAGGTAAATATGATGCAAACGAGCTTGTGAAAGTGAAGATATCAGGAATTATTAATCAGGAATATATGACTGGAAAAATAGAGTGATTTAATTGTTTTAGCTTTTAGAGTATACCTCGAATAATCTTTTGACAATTGAATTACAGAAGGATATAATTAATTTAAAGATGCTACCGATAGACGGTTGCTCAAGTTTAATAGTTATAAAAATAACCGCTTTACCTGATCAAAGGGCGGTTATTTTTGTGTCTTGCCGTGATGAAATCCTATAGTATATCCCATGCCAAAACATGTACCGGCAAGAGCCAATACTGCTATTAGGCCTTCAATAGTTAGCATTCATACGCCCTCCTTTCAAAGATTCCCTTACAGGTTTCTATGTAAACGGAGGGTCACAGTCCCTCCGAAGAGAGCAACCGCCTACCGTGTATGGTAGCACCCATCTTTTATTATATCAAACATACGTTCGATTTGCAATAAGTATATTTTAGTATACTGTTCTCTGCATAAATACACAAAAAACCACGATTCTATAAGCAGTACGATAATGACGAAAATCACGGAAATATGGTATAATTAACAAAGTATTTCGAACAAATTTACAGGGTTAAAAAATTAAACAAGGGGGTTAAAAATATGGCTTTCAGAGGAATGAAAAATCTTTCGATAGACAGCATCACAAAGATTACGGACGGCGATTTATACATGCCGGATAACGGACTAGGAGAAAGCGCAGAATCAGTTACAGCAGAGGAAGTCAGAGGTGTTGTAGCCGACATTCGTTTTGTCGATAACGGAAGCGTTTATGTGGCTGTCAGAAATGATACACTGGACGGTCATGAATATATAAGGACTGCATTTGAGAGAGGGGCAAAGCTTGCAATATGCGAGGAACTTCCCGATGAGTTTTACGGTCCGTGTCTGCTTGTAAAGGACAGTATGGAAGCTCTTGATAAGATTGCAGCATTCTACAGGCAGCAGCTTGATTTAAAAGTAATAGGTGTAACGGGCAGCGTAGGCAAGTCGGCTACAAAAGAGATGATTGCCGGTGTCCTTATGGAAAAGTACAGTGTACATTATACCCAGGAGACATTCTGCGACAAGCCAAGCCCTGCACTGACACTCCTTAAGATTAAGGATGAGCATGAAGTTGCAGTCATAGAAATGGGCGTGGAAGCACCTGGCAGAATGAAGGAACTGGCTGCAATGGTTAATCCAGATATTGCAGTTATTACTAGTATTGGAATATGCCACATCGACAACTTCGGTGACAGAAACGGTGTATTCAAGGCAAAGACAGAAATCTTCACAGGCCTTAAGGAAGGCGGCAAGGCACTTCTTAACGGCGATGATGATAAACTGAGAGAAATTAAAGATGTTAACGGTCAGGCTCCCGTATTCTACGGAGTGTCCGATACATCTGCTCCATACCATGTAAACAGAATCAGGGATCACAGACTGATGGGAAGTGAGTTTACTCTCTGTGGTGAGGCAATTGGCGATACAGATGTGGAGCTCAAGATTCCCGGATATCATATGATATCTAATGCTGTGGCAGCAGCTGCAGCAGGCAGACTGATGGGACTCTCGGAGACGGAGATAAAGCGGGGACTTGAAAAGTGCCATGCACTCCGGGGCAGAAATGAGATATACTACCGGAGCAGGATGACCATCATCGACGGCAGTTCAAACTCCAATGTCACATCGGCAAAGGCTGCCATTGATCTCCTCATGAAAGGCGAAGGAGTCAAAATTGCGATCCTCGGAGATATAGCATCCCTTGGATCCGATGCGGCAAAGTACCATTCGGAGGTAGGAGCATATGCCGCAAAGCAGGGAGCCGACAGGATAGTATGTGTCGGTGAGATGTCGGAAGCTATGCAAAGAGGTGCCAAAAATGCAGGCATATCAGACAGTAATGTATACTGTTATCCGGATGCGGATACGGCAGCAGATCATGTAAAAGATTATGCCATCGCTGACAGTACGGTACTGTTAAAGGCATCTAAAGCCGTAAATCTTGAAAAGGTACTTGAGGCACTTAAAGAAGAATTTTAACCTGTGCCATATATATATTTGACAATTATGGTTCCCGGTTTGATAGAGGGAATGAAGGAAGGGATATAAAGAATCATGAAGTATGATGTGGTAATAATCGGTGCCGGACCGGGAGGAATATTCTCGGCATATGAGCTGGTAAAGAGCGGCAGGAATTACAATATAGCAGTATTTGAGATGGGCAATCCCCTCGATAAGAGAAAATGTCCCATAGACGGTAAAAAGATAAAGAGCTGTATCGGATGCGAGACATGCTCTATCATGAACGGATTTGGCGGTGCGGGAGCATTCTCCGACGGCAAGTACAATATCACAAACCAGTTTGGCGGTACACTCTATGAGTATATCGGTAAAGACAGGGCAACGGATCTCATGATGTACGTAGATGAGATCAATTTATCCCACGGCGGTGAGGGTACACACCTTTACTCTACGGCAGATACAAAGATCAGAAAGCTCTGCACCCAGAACGGTCTCCATCTCCTGGATGCCAAGGTGAGACATTTAGGTACTGATATCAACTACGTGGTCCTTCAGAATCTTTACAATGAGCTCAAGGATAAGGTAGAGTTTCACTTTAATACCCCGGTCACAAAGGTAGAAAAGAAAGACGGCGGATATCTCATTAATACTTCAAAAGGTGATTTTGAAGGTACATACTGCATCATCTCCGCAGGACGAAGCGGTTCAAAGTGGATGGAGCAGGTATGCAGGGATCTGGAGATACCCACAAAGTCAAACCGTGTCGATATAGGTGTACGTGTAGAGCTTCCCTCGGAAGTATTCTCGCATCTTACCGATGAGCTCTATGAGAGCAAGATCGTCTACAGAACAGAAAAGTACGGAGACCTTGTCAGGACATTCTGTATGAATCCAAAGGGCGCAGTCGTAAATGAAAATACAAACGGTATCGTGACTGTAAACGGTCACAGCTATGAAGACCCTGCAAAGCAGACAGATAATACAAACTTTGCACTCCTTGTGGCAAAGCATTTCTCAGAGCCGTTTAAGGACAGTAACGGATACGGCGAGAGTATCGCAAGACTCTCAAATATGCTGGGTGGCGGTGTCATCGTCCAGAGATTCGGCGATCTCATCACCGGTCACAGGAGTACCCAGTCAAGGATTGATGAGGCATTTATCACACCTACATTAAATGCCACACCGGGAGACCTCTCCCTCGTCATGCCAAAGCGTATACTCGACGGCATCATCGAGATGATCTATAAGCTTGACCGTATCGCACCGGGTACCGCAAATATGGATACTCTCCTCTACGGCGTGGAAGTTAAGTTTTACAACATGGAAGTCTCTATTGATGAAAATCTCGAGACACTTCATAAAAATCTGTTTATCATCGGAGACTGCAGTGGTATCACCCACTCTCTTTCCCATGCATCAGCCAGCGGTGTCCATGTAGCAAGACACATCGCAGGACTTGAATGAATCGTAAATTATATTTATGTAATTTAATATTGGTAATGTTTATAGCATTTATATGCCTCGCTGCATGCGGCATAAATGACGGCAACCGGGTGGGAGACTGTACTCTTACAGTTTCCTTTGACTCTGTGCCTGATGAATTCTACTCTCTCGATGAAAAACTCATCGATTCTTTTTACATCTGCGTGGTCATCGAAAATATTGTCACGGAAAAAAATTACAATATCATACTTGATCAGGATAATGGCTTTGGATATACGGCATATCTCTATCCCGGCAGTTATCACTTAAAGAACATATATGCATACAATGCCGGTGTCATAGGTGTGGAACTTAAATCCGATACAGAGTCGTTTGAGCTTGGCCGTGATAATGAGCAGAGGCTGAATATCACGATCGCAAATAAAGATGAGTTTATCAGATCATCAGATCTGATATCCCATTCGGGGGAGATGGCAGGACTGGATAAGTTTTCAAGGCTGATCATGACTGGTGATACCATTTATGCCCTTGAGGATCTAAAGGATGTACTTAACCTGACCGTGCCGTCTGATAAGGCTGTCATAAAAGCATATAGTAAAGAAGAATATACAGATAATGCAAAAGGCATAACCATAACGCTGCTAAACGATACTCCGGCTGAAAAAGAATATAAGGACTGCCGGGTAATAGCAGTTGAGATCACAAAGAGAAACTGTGTACTCCCGGGCTGCGTGGCAGTAGGCGTCCCCGGCGAATATGTATGTAATGCGGTAACAGGTGTATACGGTCAGCCCCATTCCTTTGAAGGCATGGCTCTGTACGGATACAGCTACGGCAATACAGACTGTGTATACTGCGATGCAAACACAGGAGACAGGATCACAGTGAGTATCGATGATGTGGGACGTTTTGTCTCAAAGATTAAATATGAGATGGAGCGATACGAATAAATGGAACTGCTGACAGCTTTAAAAATAAATATCCTGTCGGTTATATCATTGCCGTTTCTGTTTATAGCTACCGTCGCAAAGATGACTGAGAAAGCCCTGGCCAAGATAAAGACAGTATTTATCATGCTGCTCTTAACAGTCCTGACTGTTGTGATCGTGATGATAAGCAACAGCAGGAGTATACTGCCTGATAATCTAAGGACGGTGACGATCATAATCGCCGTAGCCGGAGTAGCCCTGGCAGCTCTCGGTGTCATATTTAAGGTGGTATCTGTGATTTATAAGATAATCACCGCAGGTGTCAGAATGATTTTTGACACAATTTATAAAGGATCATATTCCCTTTATATGTCGCTTATGAATACAGCTGCAACAGATTATTATGATCTGTGCGAATATACATCACCTCTGATAACTGTTGTCTGCTGCATATTTTATCATTTAAATAAAATGGTAAATGTATTTATCAGGGCCTTTATCAGAGTTTCCCTGTTTATATTTGTCATAGCGTCCGGAGGATTTGCATATCTTTGGTATACAAAGATTGCAGGAGCGGTAAGGGAGACATTTGGATTATCCCTAAGTGAATATCTAAATGGATTTGGTACATGGTCACTTATAAGCTCTATGATGCTGTTTATAGTGATAGTGGCTGACGTGGCAGTCATACTCATATCCCTTGGTATGGAGTGGACAAAGTGGTCGGGAGAACTGTCATTTGACGAGGATGACCAGGACAGATATATGGATATGCTTGTGGATGACGAGGAGAGCTTTGAGACCCTGAGCATAGAGCAGGATGATGAAAATCTTGAGTATTATGAGATAGTCTCAGACCACCTTGGCGGAGCAGGAGACCTCATGGAGGAGATAAGGCGTGCCCAGGTAATACAAAACAACCCGCTCCTTGAAAATGCTTCAAATGAATATTTCAGGAGCTTGTCAGATATTACGGGAGAAATATCAAAATCAAAAGGCAATATGGATCCCATGGAATTTGCCGGATTAAAACCCTTTATAAAGCATCTGGACAGACTGCGGGATGGCCTTTATAAAATTATAGACCGCCAGTATGAGCTGGCCGACAGTATGCCGGGAGGGACATCATTTTTCTCTGGCTGCAATACAGTAGATAAATTAAATAAGCGTTACAAGGCTCTATGCAAGGCATATCATCCGGATAACGAAGGCGGCGATGAGGATACATTTATCGCCATTAAGCAGGAGTATGAAGAATTAAAGAAAGAGATGGAAGGATAAAAGAGGACGAATAGACTGTTTTTTAGTAAAATATATTTTAGTAAAACATATTTTACTAAAACGTAATTAAGTAAAAAGTGTTTTGACGACATAAGTTAAATAATTATTTTTAGAAAGGAATCAGATCAATGGAGAGAGTAGTAAAGTTTTTAAAAGAAGCGGGAACATATTATCTCGCAACGGTTGACGGGGACAAGGCGAGAGTAAGGCCTTTTGGTACAGTAAATGTATTTGAAGGCAAACTTTACATTCAGACCGGCAAGTCCAAGGATGTATCAAAGCAGATCCATTTAAATCCCAATGTAGAGATATGTGCATTTATGAACGGAGACTGGCTCCGTGTATCGGGACAGCTCATTGAGGATGATAACCGGGAGGCCCGTAAGTCAATGCTCGACGCTTATCCAAACCTCCGTGGCATGTACTCAGAGGATGACGGCAACACAGAGGTATTTTACTTAAAGGATGCCACCGCTACATTCTCTTCATTTACGAAGGCACCTGAGACAGTTACATTTTAAATAATATATTTTGCGTGAAAGAGGGTGCGAATTTGCACCCTCTTTGCATTTTTAAACATATTGTAGTAGTATTAGTGGCGGCAAAAGGAGACATAAGAGAGTGTTTAATATAAAGAGCAAAGAGATAAACAGAATAACAGCCTGCACACTGGCGTTTTTTGTTGTATTTTTTGCACTCTGCACATCTCTTTTTATGGCTGTTGAGGCAGGCCACCGTGACTGTCATGATGAGCACTGTGCCATCTGTACCATCATACATCAGTGTGAAAACACATTAAGACAGCAGTCAGGTGATGTAAACGGCAATATGTTTGTAATACTGCCCGTTGTCTTTTATGCTGTATTATTCTTTGTTTCATCAGGCGACATTACAGTTAAGACGCCTATTTCCCAAAAAGTCAGATTAAATGATTGAATCCGTTCTGAATAAACATATTCAGTATGAGTATGTAAACAGTTGATTTTATAATACGGAGGAAATAGAAATTGAAAAAAGTATATATATTAATTGCTGCAGTAATACTTGCTGCATTATGTTTTTGTGGTTGTGGTAATGCAGATGCTGCCGGTAAAGATGATGGACTAAACATCGTGACTACAATATTCCCGGAGTATGACTGGGTAGTAAATATTCTCGGTGAAAACCCTGCCGGCGCAGAGGTGACCATGCTCCTTGATAACGGTGTGGATCTCCACAGCTATCAGCCTACGGCAGAAGATATCGTAAAGATCTCTACATGCGATATATTTATATATGTAGGCGGCGAGTCAGATGAGTGGGTAGAAGATGCCCTTAATGAAGCCGTTAATAAAGATATGATAGTCATCAACCTCTTGGATGAGCTCGGCGGGGCTGTAAAGGAAGAGGAAGTTGTGGAAGGCATGCAGGAAGAGGATGAGCATGATCATGACCACGGTGATGAAGATGCTGACGAAGAACATGAACATGATGAAGA
>CADBFE010000085.1 GCA_902793845.1 uncultured Lachnospiraceae bacterium
CTCTCCCTTGCAAGGCCTCTGCTGACTACAAGTGCAGAACCATTTGATAATGTATATAATCCATTAATATATTTAGCAAATATACCCTGATTAGGGACATATAACCCTCTGTTAATAAAAGGTATCACAACCTGACCTGCATGAGCATGACCGGCAACAATTAAATCAAAATCATACTGTTCATATACAGATACTCTCTCAGGTCTGTGTGACACTAATATTTTGACACTGTCAGGATTAGTCTCACTATATGCTTTGTCAAGCTGAGTTTTCCAAGTGGAATCAGCCAGTCTTGTAGGATCATCTATACCACATATATCAACTTCAATACCGTTAACCTTTATATGACTGCAGTCACCCTCGAGTACTGTAATGTCAATCCCTCTCAAATAATCCTTAATCTGAGGCACATCACCACTCCAGTATTCATGATTTCCTGTTACATAATAGCAGTCATATTTATCTGCAAGCTCTCGTGTCGCTATCTCAGCATTTATTTTCTTAAGATCATCATCAAAGATGTCTCCTGCCAGAAGGACTATGTCAGGATTCGCATCATCAACCATCTTAATCAGGTCTTTCTGATTATTGCCATAATAACTCGAGTGAAGGTCTGATATAAGAACTATACGAAATCCATCACCGTCAACCTTATCAATATCAAGGGTAATGGTCTCAGTGACCGGTATCCATGATATGATCCAGCCTATAATAAATATTATGATTATAAATATTTCGATTTTTGTTTTTCTTTTCATTAATATATCCTAAAATAAGCCCCTTATGATCAAGAGGCTTATCAAAAAATATCAATTTTTAATTATTCCGTTTCAACCCTCGATACGGCAACAGCCAATGCTCCGGGGCCGATATGACATGAAACCGAGAGGGAAAGTGCATTTATCTCGATATCATCAACATCGGGGAAGACATCCTTAAGCTCACCCGCAAACACTTTTGCTGCCCCTAGATTGTCGGAATGGGCAATCTGAAGAACTGTCTTGTATTTACCATTTTCGGAAACTCTGCCCTCCCGGTCGTTTTTGACAGCATTGATCATCATCGTCTTGGCCTGGGCAATCGTTCTCGCCTTTGCAAATTCATCAAGTTTCTCACCCTGGATCTGTAGAACAGGCTTTATCTTTAAAAGAGTACCGATAGCTGCGGCTGCAGGTGTGATCCTTCCGCCCTTTTTAAGATAATAAAGGGTATCTAGTGTTATATATATACTTGAATGGAATTTATCAGCTTCGAGCTTATCTTTTATTTCCTTTGCATTAAGGCCTTTCTTTGCAAGGAGCATTGCATCTCTTATAGATGCTCTCTGGGTTACTGAGATACGCTGGTTATTTACTACCTCTACTTTGCCGTCGTAATCATCAGCAAGCATAATGGCTGTCTGGCAGGAACTTGATAATCCGCTGGACATGGGTATATACACTACCTGATCATATTCTTTAAGAAGCTCGTCCCATGTATCGGTTACATCCTGAGGTGAAGGCTGGGATGTTGAGATATCTCCGCCTTCTTTTAATTTTGCATAAAACTCTTCCTGAGTCAGGTTTATATCTTCGAAATAATCAACTCCGTTTATCCTGAAAGGCATTGGTATAACTCTGATACCCATCTCCCTGCCTTCCGACTGGGTTATTCCACTGTTGGAATCTGTAAGTATAGCTACTTTTGGCATAATAATACACCCTTTCAAATTTTTACAGACACAGTATACCAAAATCCAAATAGTCCTCAAAACTACATTTCATCGTGTCATTTAACTTATCTTGTATTTTGATTATATCCCGGTCAACCAGATCCTTAGCCAGCGAAAGCATATCAGCATCTGTATATATATCCGCCATTTTAAACGACGGATCTCCCGACTGCCTGTAGCCAAAGAAATCTCCAGGCCCCCGCTGTTTTAAATCTTCTTCTGCAATATAAAAACCGTCATTGCTCTTTGCGAGGACTCCGAGTCTCTCCATATTTTTCTTTGAATCATTCTCGGATACAAAGATAGCATACGACTGGGCGTCGCCTCTGCCTACACGTCCCCGCAGCTGATGGAGGGATGACAGCCCGAATCTGTCGGCGTTTTCGATCATGATAACCGTTGCATTAGGCACATTTACACCGACCTCTATGACAGTTGTAGATATCAGTATATCTGCCTCATGATTTTTAAATGATTCCATGATTTTTTCTTTTTCATCATCCTTCATCTTTCCATGAAGAGACAGTATCCTGACATTTTCTTTAAAATACGGCTTTATCTCATCTGCATATGTCTCTACATTTTTGAGATTTTCCTGTTCTCCCTCCAAAACCATCGGACAGATTATATATATCTGATGGCCTTTATCAATCTGCTCCTGCATAAATTTATAATTTTTAGGTCTGAAATCACCGTTAACCACCGCATTTTTAAGAGGCAGTCTGTTTGCAGGCTTTTCCTTTATGACCGATATATCCATATCTCCGTATAATATGAGCCCTAAAGTTCTCGGTATCGGAGTCGCACTCATCACGAGCAGATGCAGATCTTTTCCTTTCTCAATGAGGGCATATCTTTGCTTTACTCCGAATCTGTGCTGTTCATCAACTACTGCAAATGCAAGATTTTTATAATTAACCTTGTCGGTAATAAGGGCATGGGTTCCTATAACGATATCTGCACCGCCCTCTTCAATAAGTGCTAGGGCTCTTCTGCGCTCTCCTGCCTTCATGGATCCAGTAAGGAGGACGATCGAAAGGCCTAATCCGTACTTTTCATTCAAGGAGCAAAAATCATTATAATGCTGGGTTGCCAGGACAACGGTAGGAGCCATGACAGCTGACTGGTATCCTGATAAAAATGCATTATAGCAGGCGAGAAAAGCAACAATAGTCTTGCCGCATCCAACATCTCCCTGAAGTAACCTGTTCATCAGATATCCGCTCTCCATATCACTCATTATCTCTTTAAGAGCGTGTTCCTGGCCGTTTGTAAGCTTAAACTCAAGACTGTTTTTAAGTTTTTCCGTTCTCTCATCAGCTTTTATAATGCTTGTGCTCTTTTTCTTTTCCTTATCGCCTTTAAGGATTTTCATGTTGTATAAAAACACAAAAAATTCATTAAACGCCAGGCGTTTTCTCGCTTTTACGATATCCTTTTCATCCGCGGGAAAATGGATAAGTTTTAAAGCTGTATTTATATCACACAGTCCGTATTTTTTTAAAATATCCTCCGGTACAAAATCTCTGAAATTAAAACCTGCTTTGAATATTTTCATCACAGCATCAGATATCTTTTTTTCAGTCAGTCCTTTAACAAGAGGATAAACAGGCCTTAAACTTTTACGCAGATCATTATATTCATCTTCCGTGGTCACCTTTGGGTTAGAAAACATTATCCCTTTGGATTCATAAGGCACTGTCCCATAGAGACATACCTCCATACCGTGTCTGAACTGATTTTTAAGATACGGCATATTAAAATAATATATTTTAGCACTGCCTGTCTCGTCGGCCACGTCAAAAGAAAGTATGGTTTTGCCTCTGGATGAATAAAGAGAAGGCGTCCCTGTAATCCTGGCCTTTATACAGTTTATCCGGCCCCTTGTAATACCTGATATGCATGTAATCTCAGGATAATTTATATAATTTCTGGGATAATAAAGTATCAGATCTTTCACACAAAAAACCGACGCCTTTGCAAACAAAGACGCCGTTTTTTCACCGATTCCTTTAATTTCAGTAATGTTACTGTAAATATCCATAAATGATTATTCTGCAGAGATCACATAGTAATATACGGGCTGGCCGCCGTTTTGAAGATCAATGTCACAGTTAGGATAGTTTTCTGCAATCTTATCCTTAAGAGCTACAGCGTCCTCTTCCTTGACATCACTTCCGTAATAAATGCTGATAATCTCAGTCATGTCATCTACAAGACCTTTTACTGTCTCCTCAAATACATTTTCAAGATCTGTACCGTTTGACAGGATACTCTTGTCAGAGAGCCCCATGTAATCACCCTGATGAATCTCATGACCGTCAATAGATGTATCACGTACAGCATATGTGATCTGACCTGTCTTAACGAGGCTGATGGCTTCAGTCATGGCTGCTTCATTCTCAGCGCCGCTCATCTCAGGTACAAAGCTTATAAGAGCTGATATACCCTGGGGTACAGTCTTTGTAGGGATTACTATTATCTCTTTATCTTCAGTAAGATCCCTTGCCTGATTTGCAGCCATTATGATATTGCTGTTGTTAGGCAGGATATATATAGTCTTTGCATTAATCTGGGAAATGGCATTAAGCATATCCTCTGTAGAAGGATTCATTGTCTGACCGCCCTCAATGACATAATCCGCACCGAGGTTTCTGAATATATCTGCAAATCCGCTTCCGGCCGCAACGGAAATAAATCCTGTTTCCTTGGGCTCTTCCTTTTCTTCGGGAGCTGCTGCAGTTTCAGCTGCCTTTGCGTTTTCTTTCTCAACCTTCTCCTTGTTTTCAAGGCGCATATTGTCAATCTTTAAATTGGTGAGCTGACCGTACTTAAGGGCTCTCTGGATAGCAAGTCCGGGATCGTTTGTATGGACATGAACCTTTACAAGCTCTTCATCAGGTACACATACTATGGAATCACCGATGGACTCAAGGAAATCCTTGAATTCGTTTTCCATCTGGATATTAAATACTTTACCTTCAAGGAGAATGATAAATTCAGTACAGTATCCGAATTTGATATCTTCCGGAACTGCTGATACAGGCTGATCTGTAGGCAGTTTTCTGGTGGTCTCAGCCTTTTTCTTTGTATCATTATCCATCGAGAACTCAATCTCTTTACCGCAGAATGCCTCATATGCACCACGCAGGAATGTGAGGAGTCCCTCACCGCCGGAGTCAACGACTCCTGCTTCTTTAAGTACAGGGAGGAGATCCGGTGTGGAATCGAGTACTTTCTGACCATGCTCAAGACATGCCTGATAGAAAGCATTGATATCTTCCTCTCCGTTTTCAAAAAGCTCTGCAGCCTTTTCAGCGATACCTCTGGCTACAGTTAATATGGTTCCTTCCTTAGGCTTCATGACTGCTTTATATGCTGTCTCTACAGCCTTATCACATGCTGCGGATAAAATAGCCACATCAAGAGTATCATATCCTTTAGCGACCTTTGTAAATCCCCGAAGGAGCTGGCTTAAGATAACACCTGAGTTACCTCTGGCACCCCTAAGTGATCCTGAAGATATGGATTTGCACAGAGTCACCATATCGGGATTCTCAAGATTAAACACATCATTGGCAGCTGACATGATAGTCATTGTCATATTTGTACCTGTATCGCCGTCCGGTACAGGGAAAACATTTAATTCATTAATATATTCTTTATTATTATCGAGATTTTTGGCTCCCGATAAAAACATCTTCTTTAAAAGAGCTACATCAATTGTATTAGCTGACACCTCATCGACCTCCATTAATCAATCACACGAACGCCTTCAACAAAGACGTTGATCTTCTCAACAGCAAGACCGGTGAAATTTTCTACCTTATACTTAACGTTGCTCACGAGATTTTCCGTAACCGCAATGATGCTGACACCGTATGAAACGATAATATGAAAATCAAGTGTAAGCTTGTTGTTATCTGATTTAATAACTATTCCGTGATTGACACTATCCTTCTTAAGGAGTCTTGCCAGACCGTCCTTAACATTGGCTGTAGTCATGCCCACAATACCAAAGCACTCGGTTGCTACCGTACCGGCATACTGAGCGATAACATTATTATCAATCTGGATGCTTCCCAAATGTGTATCCATCGTATTTTTCATATAAATACTTACCTCCGTAATTCTAAAAAACATGACCTTTTAACTACATAAGTAAAGCCTTATATAGTATACCTTATTTTGTTGTAAAATAATACTAAAATTTTTTAAGAAAGTAGTTGCATTTACATAACACGTCTGTTAAAATATCAAATGTTGCGGGTTTTTGATGGACGGAAAACCCATGTTATTTATTAAGGAGGTGTAATCATGGCAAAGTGTGATGTATGCGGCAAGGGAGCACATTTCGGTAACAATGTCAGCCATTCTCATAGAAGATCAAACAGAATTTGGAATTCAAATGTGAAAAGCGTTAAGTGTATCGTTAACGGAACTCCCAAGAAACTTCATGTTTGTACAACATGCCTTAAGTCTAACGCAGTTGAGAGAGCTTAATTACGTAAGATTTTAAGAAGTGTGATAAAAAAACGCCTTACTGGCGTTTTTTTATTTTTCTATACTATATAAGATCTCTACTATATCGATATATTACACTGAAGCATAAAAAAATAACAGTTTACACGCATTGAGGCGCGGAGCAGACTCTTAGCGTGTAAACTGTTATTTTTTGAATGCTATAAGTAAATAATAAGAATGCTATGAATACTTTGAAATATCGAGCTTTGACCTTAACTCCTCATACTCCTTATTGATCTTAAGGAGTATCTCATTATCACCGCAGATATTATCGGGATGATAAATCTTGAGGAGATCCTTGTATCGTTTCTTCAGGGCCACCATATTGTTTACACCCCGAAAGAATAATCCTGTAGCATATACTTCCTTGGAAGCCTGGGCTCTCATACGTCTTAAATCTGATTTAAGCCTTTCCACCTTTTCATATTCCTCGGATATATTCTTTTTATCCTTATCGAGGAGTTCGTAGGCTCTATCAATGACTTTCTGCTTCTTATCAAAAAGCTTCTCATCATCTTTAAGGCGCTTACGCTCATACTCGACCTGCTCTTTCAGCTTGCTGATCTCAAGGGTGAGCTGCTTGCGTTCATGGTCGAGCTGATGCTTTTCACTGATAAGCTCTCTCCGGCGTCTGTAGATTTCTTCATAATCACTCTGGAGCTGACTCTTTTCGGATGTCAGTCTGACATTTTCCATAAAGAGGGAATGCTTTAACTGCTCGAGTTCCTCAGGAGACGATATATTATTCAGTTCTTTATCAAAATCATTATTCATCCTGTATATTATTCGATATCTTCAGAAAAAGCTGCATCGACGGCTTCGTCGTTGCTCATCACTCCGTCCTTTTTCTCTTTGATCTTATCGATTATCTCAGGTACCATATCAACT
>CADBFE010000086.1 GCA_902793845.1 uncultured Lachnospiraceae bacterium
TTCCTTGGAATATATACATCCCTCATGGAGAGACATCACCGATACGACGCCGTCGAGTCCGTCCTCCGGCTCTACGCCTATACTGCGCAGATAATCGGAACAGACCGTCTTCCAAATACCCATGGAATCAAGTAGTGTGCCGTCGATGTCAAATATGAATCCCTTTATTTTTCTTGTCATATAGTCATCCTCATTTTTTAATTTTACGATAAAAGAGCCTGTTTTGTCTTTATTTTTAAATCACGGGCTGCCTTTTCTATATCCCCGGCTCCAAATATGGCACTGATGACGGCGATACCGACTATACCTGTGCCACTTAGTTCTGTGACATTATCATATGTGATACCGCCGATTGCGATTACCGGTATATTAACTGCGTCGCATATTGCTTTAAGAGTCTCATGACTCACATCATCCGCATCATCTTTTGAACCTGTTGGAAATACTGCACCGACACCGAGATAATCGGCTCCGTGCTTTTCCGCAAGCAGTGCCTGCTCTACGGTCTGGGCAGAGACACCTATTATTTTGTCACTGCCAAGCTTTGCCCTTACGTCCAGAGCTTCCATATCGCTCTGCCCCACATGTACTCCGTCTGCGTTTATTTTTACGGCAATATCAACATTATCATTTATCACAAAAGGCACATGATATTTTTTGCAGAGGGCCTGTATCTCCACGGCTTCCTTATAGAATGATTCATCATCCAGATTCTTCTCACGGAGCTGGATAAATGTTGCGCCACCCTTTAATGCCTTTTCAACCTGGTCGTATAAGGTCTCATCACTCAGCCAGTGACGGTCTGTTACTGCATATAATAAAAGGTCTTCTTTTTTTACATTGCTCATTTTTGTTCCCTCTTTTTTTATTTCACTTCATATTTGGCGTATTTATTAAGGGTCTCACCGTCCATATTGAATATGGCATCTATTATACGGTTTCTGTATGTCGAGTTGCCGTCTCCCTCTGCCATATTGCTCCAGCCTATCTCACCTGCCACGCCCATCATGGATACTGCTGCAGCCACGGCTTCAAGCTTATCATCCGGGTTGGCTGCTACAAATGCAGGTATGAGTCCTGACAACTGGCATCCGGTACCTGTGATCTTTGACATCTCCGGACGGCCGTTTCTGATCACATAGCACGTTTCCTTATCGGCAACCAGGTCGATGGCACCGGTGATTGCTATTATACTACCTGTTTTTTCCGAAACCTTTTTTACGAATGATACCATCTCATCCAGATTATCCTCAGAAACCGCATCGGCCGCATCGGCATCAACGCCCTTTGTACTGCCGGAGCCGGTTACCAGAGTTTTTATCTCTGATATGTTTCCTCTGATGACATCAAAATCTATCTCGTCCATCAGTTTGAGAGCTGTCTCTGTACGGAGTCTGCTTGCACCTGCACCTACAGGATCAAGTGATACCACATGCTTTAACTCATTTGCTTTTCTGCCTGCCACAAACATAGCCTCAATGGAGTTTTTGTTTAAAGTACCGATATTGATATTAAGTCCTCCGCAGATTGAAGTGATATCGGCTACGTCATCAGGTTCGTCAGACATTATGGGACTGGCTCCCGTTGCAAGCAGTACATTTGCCACATCATTAACCGTCACATAATTTGTGATGTTGTGTACAAGGGGTGACTTCTCTCTGACATTTTCAAGCATTTTTCCAAACATTTACTTATCCTCCGAAATTAAATAATCAGCGCTGACCGTCCCGGGTAATATCAATCGTTTATCCCCGGCAGGTGCATTTAAAAATCATTTAACCTTTCTGTATCTCTACAGATAAAAAACGCACATGCCGGGGGACATGTGCGCAAATAAAAACTAACCGCGTGTTATGTTCCCTACGTTGGCATTACCCAAATCAGGTCAAGGGTCGAGATGAATACATCTCCTCTCAGCCGGCTCGATTACCGGCTCCCCGTTTTCACAATTATTATATAACCTATAAATATAAATTCAAAGGGTAGATTGATTTTTTCTATCTCTCACTGAATCTCTCAGCTATCTCCCTGCATACCATATCAGCATTATCCAAAAAGAGGAGCTCCTTGCTAACGCCGAGGAGTCTTAAATCCTTCCTGATCTGTTTCTTGGCATCTGCCGGAACCATGATGCGAAGGGCTATGCTCCCATGATCCTTAGGGATAGGTTTTATCCTGCGTCTGCCATCTTCGTAGCTGTCCTCAAACAGGATGTATCGTCCACGCTGGATATTCTGACGCAGGCTGTAGCTCGGTGCATATACAAATAATATGTCATCAGATTCTTTACTGTATGCATCTTCCTTTGTGTTATCCGTATTTTTATAGCTCTCACATATGGCATTTACCTTGGGATAATTAGCCACATCACTGTCATTGGTTTTAAATACTATGACCTCCGCATCTTTGCCTACAGACATTTTGTCATCATGGCATGCAAAGTAGAGTCCGACGAGTGCATTCTCAGATACATCAAGTAATCTTGTGGGAATCCCGTGATGTTGCAGGAGTGCCAGGAGTTCTATGGGAGTCAGGTCTCTGGAAAATACCGTAGGCAGTTTATACTTTGCCATCTCTATCATATTTCTCTCTTCTTCTATGAGAGCCTTGCCTGTGGGAGTCTTTCTGCCTATGGACGGTATGAGTTCATTGTCGCTGCACGCCTGTCCTCTAAAGAGCAGACTCAGTCCCTTTTCTCCTGATTCCTTTATCGCTCTGTTTTCTTCACATACTAGCGATACATATTCTGCGACAGAATTAATTGTGACACTTTTCATATAATAATCCCCCTAAATATTTGTAAAGAGTATCATTAACAGCGGTATGGTAAATACAGACATAATAGTAGTAACAGTTATGGCTCCCGAAAGTATCTCCGTATCTTCACCCATTTTCTCAGACTGGATAAGGGGCAGATTACCTACAGGCATCATAGCCATCAGACAGAGTCCGAGTATTGTAACGGGCTCAAAACCTGCTGCAGATAAGGCAAAAAATATCGCCACAGGTACAATTATCATCCTGATAATAATGTATCCCCACACTCTGATTTCTTTAAATCCCTTTGTCATATCGCTTCTGGCAATGGCTACGCCGAGGAGCATCATCGATAAAAATACTGTGGCATTTCCCACATACGATATGCTGTTTGCAATGATTGGCGGAAGGGAAACATTAAACCAGCATACAGCCAGCGCAAGGATCGCCATGACTGTACCGGGACTGAATATTTTCTTTATATTTATCTTTTCTCTGCCGTCACTTAATACAGTGATTCCGTGAGTATAAAAAAGCAGACTGTACATCACATTGCACACGATAACATATATAATAGCCTTTTCAGGCAGAATCGTTTTAGCCAGTGGGATGCCGATGAAACCGACATTAGTATATACGGTCATCAGATTGTAAAAACGCCTTTTATCTTTTTTTACCCGTAGGACGAGTGGCAGTATGATCCCGAGTATAACAAGACCTGCATAAAAGGCAAACCCAAGTACCATCGCCTCCGCCAAATCACTGTGACTGGCCTCAATATTGCCGGACAATATAGACGCCATGATAAGTGCCGGATTGCATATATCCATAACTATTGCAGATATCTTTGGCGAAACCGTGTTATCCACAATTTTTCTTTTATAAAGGAGTATGCCGATTGCGACGAGGATCACAATCACTCCCATCTGCTGTAATACTATATATGTACTCATTTATTCAAGTCATGTTCCTTAATATATTCAAGCAGGGCTTTACATCCCTCAACAGCGTCACGGTATGTGACCTCAAAATTACGGGTATACCATGGATCCGCAACACTGCCCGGCCGGTCGGTATAATCCATCAGGAGCGATATCTTTTTACCTCTTCTGTTTAAAGGCTCTCTGTCTGCTCCGGGCTGACCGCATATCCTGCTCATATAACGGAGATTTTCCTCATCCATACCAACAAGATAATCATACTCGTCATATTCCGATTTAACCAGTAACTGCGCTCTTTTTCCTGTACACGAAATCCCATGCTCCGCAAGAATGTCTCTTGCAGGCGGATATACAGGGCTCCCCTGACCGTTCCATATCTCGTCAGTATGAGTCGCCCTGGACTCCACATAAAAACAATCTTCCAAATGTGCTTTTTTTACCATGTCCTTAAATATAAACTCACACATGGGTGAGCGACAAATATTGCCGTGGCAGCAAAAAAGAATTCTAATCATTTTATACGCCCTTCAAACCCTTGAAATTACTGGTTTTTTGAATTTAATGTTTGTATGCCATACGGCATTTTACCACTTTTTTATGGTAAAATGCCACTCCATTTAGTCCATCCATTATTCGTTCATAATCCGGTTAACTTCGTTAGAAACCATGTCTATATCTACATGTGCATAGTATTCCAAGTCAGATATTTGGCTTCTCATTTATTATCTCTTCAATAATCTTACCAATATTGCTGCTTACCTTCCCTTTTATGTCATGGATATCCTGATTAATCTGTTTCTCCTGAGAAATTGCCAACAAGACATTATCCGCAAGATTTCCTATTTCGGGATTTTTCTTTGCATTCATTCCGGTTATTTCTCGAAGCACATTATAGGCATAGCTGTACTTCCCGTCTTCGTCCATATTGAGAAAGTCTGCCTCGTGATCCTTAATACGCCCTTCATAGCTTCCCTCAATATGAAGCAGTAAAAATAATTCGAAGCCCGGATTCGTCACACCTGCTATATCTGTATTCTCGATTTGAGTAATAAGTTCCTCATATCCTTGCACTTTCTCTTCAAAGATATCACCGTCGAATACAATGACCATCTTATCTCGTTCATAATCAAACTCATTTTCCGGATTCTGCTTTTGTTTCTCAGCAAAAGCAACTAGGTTCTTGGCAAAAGACAGATTCCTGTCTTCATCGGTCTTTTCCCATAAGCGTATATCAATCAGAGGATGAATTCCTAACTGTTTTCTCAAATCAATTAGTCTTCTGAAATAGAATGTCTCAGTGTTTGCGCCTTCGCAGATAAAGAAATACTTTCGAAAAGGCTCTATCTGCTCAATCTCATCGGAAGGACGACTATTCCAGTTTGTATATGTGTGTACCGGCATTCTTACTCTCCTTTCCGGAAAGAGAACTGCTTAAACACTGGAATTGCGCCATATCTTCCCTCAAGATAAGCCTTGCTCAGTTTTTTATCATATCTTTCCTTAAAATAATCCAGAGAGTATATATTGCTGGCATTATCCGCATCCCTTTCCACAAACCATATTTCATCTCTCCGGAAAAGAATTTGATCCATGATAGTATCCTCATGTGTTGTAAATACCAGCTGCATTCTCGTGCCATCATGAGCTTCCATGAACAGTTTTAGAAAACGCTCTGTTAACTTCGGATGCAGACTACGTTCAAGTTCATCCACTACAAAAAGTGTATCCGGGCGATCCGTAAGAAGCATATCTATAAGGTCGAACAATCTTTTTGTTCCATCCGACTCTTCCACGAAATTAAAGTCAAAAGCGGTTTTACCATGTTTCAAAACAAGCGTAGTAATCTCTGGTTCCGGATTTCCCTGAGTGATTTTAACGTTAAAGAATCCACCTTCCAGTCTCCATGTCATTTGTATACTAGGCATACCGGTCAATCTCATTTGAGTCATTAAATGGTTGTAAATTCCCTGCACTACATCACCGGGAATCATCTTACTCATCTCTTCTGAGGTAATCTTCTTTGTCTTAATTTCCGTAACGCCTGTATCAAATGTTTGTATCAGCTTACTAATACTATCCAAAGACTCGTCGTTATAATATGCTTCAGTATTTGAAATACCAACATTAGGATATATAACAATAATGTTATTCATAATCCAACCATATACTTCTTGGAAAAACAGAAGTTTCGATTTATCATCATATTTCTTTCCTCGATTCATTTCAGTAAGGAAAAGCTTTGACTCCTGTCCCGCAAAGTCTTCGGAATATACATTAAACCTGCTTTTCTCCGTAGCTGTAAGTTTGACATCTTCTCCCAGAATTGGCGCACTATCTCCTTCTCTAACAAACAGTTGATGCGCCCCGCCATCCTGCATAAGTTCATACAGCCATTCTTCCGTGATTTTTCTCTGACTAAGGATTGCTGAAAAACCATATGCATAAAAAGTATCTCCAACTGTAAACTGCAGTTCAAAAACACTCTCTCGGTTTTTATTCTCTTCCTTATTTCTGCAGAAATCATTAACGGAGACAACCGGAAGTCCCTCCATAAGGGTTGCCTTAATAAACGCAAATGCGGTCACAAGGTTAGACTTACCGGATGCATTGGCGCCATAAACTACAGCGTTTTTTAATAATTTAGTCTGTTTAATCTGTAATCGATGATTCTTGTTTCCCTGCATTTTGCTGGAAGATATCATCGACAGTTCTTCCTTCTGATCAAACGACTTAAAATTTTCAATAGATATTTTAATTAGCATAAATACGCCTCCTCTCCAGGTTGCGCTTTCATTATAATACGAAATAAAGCATTTTTCCAAGATAATTTTCGCTATTTAGAGTTTTTTTCTCTGTATAGTCATTTCGTATCAGCCATAATATCATTTTACATGTCTATTCTATGTTATATTAGGTCGTTTATTCAAATGGCATTCAAAAAAGCACTCTACATCACGCAGAGCGCTCTTATCATTCATCGGGTAGTTCACCTTGAAAAGGTGTAAACGGGGTGTAAATCCGTTTGATAACTCTTCAAAATGCCGTATTTTCAAGGTCACCTGCTCTAATGAAATCGCTTGCCCCAGCAAATAAACAGTATTCTTATCATTTCTTATACTCTCTCTTTCAGTAAGTCAGATAACCTCAGATCAAAAGGTGTAAATCAGATACTTCCTTGCCAAGAAATGGCTTGTTTCCGCCATTTCTTTAAGGCGGTTCAAATCCTGCCGTGGCACACGAAAAGCACTCTAGTCATAAATTTTTCTCCTCTCAAAATGCCCTATAATGCCGTGTTTTGGGGCGTTCTGCCCACTTCTGTAAGAGCA